>NZ_JBBCIR010000070.1:0-26889 GCF_037189885.1 Paludisphaera sp. | reverse complement strand
CCCCACCACAAAAGCCTTTCCTTCGCTAACGCCTCTCGATTACGCCCCCCTCATCCGCCCCTCCGGGGCACCTTCGCCCACGAGGGGAGAAGGGGGGATCATGCTCGCTTCGAGCCTCGGCCGCTCGCCATCCAGGCAGGCCGCGCCCCGCTCACTCCGCCAGGCTCAGCCCCGGCAGGGTGCCTCGCTCCGCCACGGCGGCGCGGAAGGCTTCGAAGATGGCGCGGTGGCCGCGGACGCTGGGGTGCTTGTCCCAGGGAGAGACGCGGAACTCCTCGGGCGAGAGGTCGCGGAAGGCGTCGCCCAGGTCCAGGAGGTCCAGGCCCTCGCGACGGACCGCGGCGCGGATGAACTCGCTCAGGGCCGGGTTGTCCAGCTTCGCGTCGGCGCGGGGGATGACGACGACCGTCATCGGCGTATCCAGTTCCCGCGCGATCCGGGCCCATCCCGCGAAGGCCCCTTCCAGCAGCGAGCCGGCCTCGCGCTGGAGCTTCTTCCGCAAGACGTCCGCCGAGTCGGTCGGGGAGACCATCGCGCGGTCGAGGGCCTCGCGGACGTAACCCAACGCGGGGGGGATCTCGGGCCGGGGGTCGGATCGGATCACGGCCTCCAGGTGCATCTCCTCCAGCGCGACGTCCAGGACGGAGGCGTCGCAGAGGATCCAGTCGGGCTGGTAGGCGGCGGCCTCCTCGGTCATCCGGGCCAGCCGCCGCGAGGGGGAGTCGCCGGAGACGGAGAGGTTGACCACCTCCACGCGGACGCCCGGATCGGTCGCCCGGTCGAGCCAGGGCTCGATCAGCCGGGGGTACGCCTCGTCGTCGCCGACGCCGTGGCCCATCGTGTTCGACGACCCGAAGACGACGACCCGATAGACGCCCTCGGGCCTGGGGATCGCCACCTCGGGCGTGCGATAGCCCCGGGAGTTGGTGCGGAACGGGATGCCGTTCCAGATGACGTCGAGGTTCGGCCGCATCGCCCAGCGCAGGTAGGTGGGCGACGGCTCCACGATCCCGGCGGCGCCGAACGGGACCCATCCCGGCGGCGGCGCGTCGAGGGCGGGGGCGGCGGCCGGGCCGCGGTTGGCGTCGATGATGGCCTCGTAGTAGCCCCGCGTCTCCAGGCCCCCGATCTCGCGGCCGATCCGGGCCTCCCCCCGGGCGGCGCGCAGCCAGTCGTGCTCGGGCGCGAACGCCCCGACCGCCAGGATGGCGACGCAGGCCAGTAACGAGGAGGCGTCGGCCCGGCCGGCGGGCGAAAGCCTGATCATGGGGGGGCTCCGTGGGGATCGCGATCGACGACGTCGACCGTCGAATACCGCAAATCGCCGCGGGCCGCAAGTCGGGCCGTCGCGCCGCGATCTCCGTCTTGTGCGCGCCTCGATTATGATGAACAATGCGGGCCGGGCGTCGGGGAGGCGCGCGGCCGCCCCCGACCACCCCGATCGGCGTCCCGCCCGGGCGACGAAGTCGCCGCGCCGGCCACATATCGGCGAACCGAGAGGCCCCCCGATGGAACCCAGCACCGCCACGACGGCCCCGGCCGAGCCCTCCACCCAGGACGCGGCGCTCGCCGTCGCCCTGGTCCGGAGCGGCGTCCTCACCGAGGGCCAGGTGGCCGAGGCCCGCCGCTTCGCCGAGGCGAACGGCCGCGGGTTCGCCCAGGCCGTCCTGGAGATGAACCTCATCTCCCCGGAGCGGCTCAACCAGCTCGCCTTCGAACGCCTCAGCGCGCTGGCCGAATCCCCGTCGCCGCCGACCGCGGAGAAGGGGGCCGACGAGGCCGAGGGCAAGGCCGCCGAGATCGTCGCCCTCCCGGATCGCGGCCAGATCCAGCGCGACGTCCGCAAGGAGTTGCAGGAGATCTCGCAGGTCGTGCCGGTCCCGGCGCTGGTGGGGCAGATCCTCGAGCGCGCCATCGACTGCCGCGCCACCGACATCCACTTCGACTCGCTGGACAACGGCCTGCGGGTCCGCTACCGGATCGACAGCCAGCTCCAGGACATCCTGTTCATCGACTCGGCGACCACCGCGGCCGTCCTCAGCCGCGTCAAGGTGATGGCCGACCTCAACATCGTGGAGCGCAGGCACCCCCAGGACGGCCGGATCACGATCGTCTACAACAGCAGGCCCCGCGACCTCCGCGTCGCCACCTTCCCGACGATCTACGGCGAGAAGATCGTCATCCGGATCCACGAGGTCCTCACCGACGTCGTCGGCTTCGCCCACCTGGGGATGTCGAAGGCCCAGGCCGAGACGATGGACCGCCTCATCACCCAGCCCTACGGCGCCATCCTGGTCGCCGGGCCGGTCGGCGCCGGCAAGACCTCCACGCTGTACAACTGCCTGGAGCGGATCAACTCGCCGCTGCGCAACGTGATGACGATCGAGGACCCCATCGAGCACCGGATGCCCGGCGTCAACCAGACCCAGGCCGGCTCCGGCGTCGGCGAGATGACCTTCAGCGACGGCCTCCGCGCCCTGCTGCGGCAGGACCCCAACGTCGTCATGATCGGCGAGATCCGCGACGAGGAGACCGCCCGGATCGGGATCCGCGCCGCGCTGACGGGCGTCCTGGTCTTCAGCACCCTCCACGGCTCGGACGCCCCCAGCACCATCAGCAACCTGTACAACTTCGGCATCCCCGGCTACCAGCTCTCCAGCAGCCTGCTGGCCATCGCCTCCCAGCGCCTGGTCCGCAAGATCTGCCCCAAGTGCCGCGTCGCCTACGAGCCGGACGAGCAGCTGCTGCTGTCGCTGGAGCTGGACCCGGACGAGCACCGGGGGATCCAGCTCCACCGCGGGACGGGCTGCCCGGCCTGCTTCCAGACCGGCTACCTCGGCCGGACCGGCGTGTTCGAGATCATGATGGTGGGCGAGGAGTTGCGCGACCTGATCTTCCAGCAGATCCCCCGGGACGTGCTGCGTCGCGTGGCGGTCGACCTGGGAATGCGAACGTTGAAGCAGTCGGCGGTCGATAAGATCCTGGAAGGGGTCACCACGGTGGAGGAGGTCTACCGCGTGGTGTCGTTCTGAAACCAGGATCGACCCGGCGGATCGGCCCAGCGAACGGGCCGGGCCGGCCGGACCGACAGGAGGTCGGCGATGCGCGCGCAACGTCTCGGCTGGAGCGTCACGGCCGCGAGCCTGGGGGCCGTCCTCGCCCTCTCGCCCGCCGCGGGGGCCGACGAGCCCGGTCTCTTCGGCCGTCTCTTCCGCATGGGGGGCTCGAACTCTTCGAAGGCCCCCGCCGGCAAGCCCGCCTCGCCGTTCGGCAAGCCGCGGCCGGGCGCCCCGGGCGGGCACAACCATGATCACGACCACGGGCCGGGGGCCGGACCCGGACCGGACCGCGCCGGTTCTGGCGGCGGCGACAACTTCATCCCCCCCGCCGCCCCCCGGACGGCCGTCGCGCCGCCGGCCTCCCCGACGGGCCCCGGCCCGAGCACCCCGGAGGCCGCCGACGCCAACTCCGCGCCGCCGATCGCCCCCCGCGCCCGCGTCAGCAGCGCCGCCACCGAGGCCGACCCGCTGCTGACGCGCGTCGCCCTGGGCCGCTCCAACGACGGCGGCCGGTTCGGCATGTTCATGCAGGTGTACGCGGACGGCACCGTCATCGACTCCGAGGGGGTCCACCGCCTCTCCCCGGCCGACGTCAAGCCGCTGGCCGACCTGGTCGCCTCGGGCGAGCTGGGCCGCAACCGGGGCCACTGCGGCGTCCCCTCGGGCGACTACGTCGAGGAAGTCCACGTCGTCGTCTTCGAACGCCGGCTCGGCCGCCTGACCGCGCAGCCGTTCTCGTACTCGGGCAACCCCCAGGGCTGCGACGCCTCCGTCCGCCAGCTCCACGCGGTGCTGGAGAACCTCCAGCTACGCCTCTCCGGCCTGCCGGCCGCCGCCGTCGCGAACGCCGCCGACGCCCCGATGGCCGCGCCGGCCCTCGCCCCCGCCGCCGCGCCGGCCCTGCCCCTGGACGAACTCGTGGCCCCCCCCGCCCTGCCCGACGCCGCCCCCGCGCCGACGTTCAGCTCGTCCCGCGTGGCCCCCCCGGGGCCGACCATCGGGACCGGCCGCGTCCTGCCGCCGCTGGACGAGGATCCGGCCCCGACCGGCCCGGTCATCCCGCTGACCTCGGAAGACCCGCTCCCCCCGCCGGGACGTTGACCGACCCCCGGCGACGCGCGACACTGGTCGGCATGCAGCGAGATTTCCACTCGTCCATGCCGACCGGTCCCCAGCCATGAAACGACGCGACTTCCTGAAAACCGGCCCCGCCGCCCTCTCCGTCGCCCCGCTCCTGGCGGGCGCGGCCCCCGCCGACGAGCCGGACGAGGGACGGCCCGGCGGCAAGGCTCGGATCGCGGTCATCGGCGTCGGCTCGCGCGGGACGGGCCTCTTGCGGAGCCTCTGCCGCCTCCCGAACGCCGAGGTCGTCGCCGTCTGCGACCTCTACCGGGACCGCGCCGAGGCCGCCGCCAAGATTTGCGCCGACGCCGGCGCCCCCGCCCCGAAGGTTTACGCCGAGGACGAACGCGCGTGGCGCGAGGTGTACGCGCGGGAGAAGCCCGACGCCGTCATCATCGCCACCTACTGGGACTCCCACGCCGAGATGAGCGCCGCCGCGCTGGAGGCGGGCATCCACGTCGGCTGCGAGGTCCCCATCGCGATGACCGTCGACGACTGCTGGAGGCTGGTCGAGACGGCCGAGCGGACCGGCGTCCCCTGCATGATGCTCGAGAACTGGAGCTTCCGGCGGGACAACCTCGCGCTGTTGAACATGATCCGCCTGGGCATGCTCGGCGAGATGATGCACGGCCACTGCGCCTATTCGCACTACGGCGTCCCGGGGAGCTACAAGGCCGACGGCCGCGGCGACACCTGGCGGAACCGCTACATCGCCGAGCGCGGGCTGAACTGCAACTACTACCCCACCCATGCCCTGGGGCCGATCGTCAGCTGGTTCGACATCAACGCCGGCGACCGCTTCACCGAGATCTACTCCGCGGCCACGGCGGCCCGGGGCGTCAACGACTTCGTCCGCCGCGAATTTGGCCCCGACCATCCCAACGCCACCAGGGCGTTCTCGCAGGGGGACGTGGTCACGTCGATCCTCAAGACGGCCAACGGCAAGACGATCGTCGTCAACCTCGACACCAAGCTCCCGCGCCCCTACGCCAACCGCTGGCTGGCCGCCGGCACCCGGGGCGTCTACGACGAAGAGAAGGCGTCGATCTACCTCGACGGCGTCTCCCCGGCCGCGGAGGCGTGGGAGCCCTGGGCCCCCTACGAGGAGAAGTACAACCACCGCTTCTGGAGCCAGGGCTCCACCGGCGGCCACATGGGGACCGACCCCCTCATGCTCCGGCTGTTCGTCGACTCGGTCGCCGCCCGACGGCCGACGCCGCTGGACGTGCATGATTCCGTCGTCATGAGCGCCGTGGTCGACCTCTCGGGCCGATCGATCAAGGAGAACCGGCCGGTCGAGTTCCCCGACTTCACCCGAGGCGCGTGGAAGACCCGCCAGCCCTACTTCGCCCTCGACCGCCGTCGCGAGGGCTGAGGGGCGCGCGGACTGCTCAGTGACGCCGGACGTCGCCGTTGTATCCCTTCACGACCGGCCGGGCCTCCTCGTAGGTCTCGGCCTGGTCGCCCCAGCAGGTCCAGCCGGGGACGCGACGACGCGCGAACAGCTCCAGATACGGCCCCGGGCTGCACTCCTCGATGATGCGGTACTGGTCGTCGGGCTTCCAGGAGTGCTCCTGCTTCCGCGCGACCATCGCGTTGGTCTGCCTGCGCCCCGCCTCGCGGGTGCGGAGCTTGCCGCGCACGCCGAACAGGATCATCTCGGTGACGTTGCGGAAGTAGAACCCGACCCCCCGCCCGTCCGGCCCGCCGTCCTTGCGGACCTTCAGCCAGACGAGGTTCGTCTTGTAGGCGAACCCCCACGCCGTCATGATCGCCAGCGCCTCCGGGAGCAGGGCGTTGGGCGTCCAGAGGTAGAGGTGGCTGCGGGGCAGCGCGAAGTCGCCGACGGGCATCGCCGCGATCTCCGCGAACGTCATCGTCTCGTACCGCCGCAGCCGCCGATGCTCCGGCGAGACCTTCCCCGTGCGATTCTGGAACCGCCACGGCGGGTCGATCAGGATCGCCCCGTACCGGCCTGACAGCCCGCTCAGCGGATGGAGGGGGTTCGGAGCGTCCATGTTCTCCCGCGCGGTCGAGGCCGGGGATCACGAGGGGCCAATCGCCCTTGTATCCCCTGGGATGGCGCGCCACAAGGCCCGAGGGAGACATGAGCGGCGTTCGATCCCGGCGACGGACGCTAACGCCCCCGCTTCCGCACGATGACCAGGTGCCCCCGGTCCAGGTGGTAGCCGGTGTCCGGGTCGCCTAGCCCCGCGACGAAACCGGGCCCGTGCTCCTCGACCACCCCGGGGGCGTCCGGGATCGTGAGCGAGTAGTCGTCGTAGTCCCAGGCGTCCGGATCGGCGGCGCCGTAGGTGTCGAACCCCGGTTCGACGTACCGGCCGACCTCGACCTCCCGGGCGATGCCCAGCGAGGCGAGGTGGCCCTGGAAGAGCGCCGCGAGCCGGCGGACCTCTTCGAGGGGCAACGCATAACGATTCATGCATAACCTCCGTGGAGGAGCTACCCGCCCCGAGGGGCGATTCGTCGGCCCGCCCGGCGGAGGGCTCGCATCCATGATAAACGCCCGGCAGGCATGTCGTGGCGACAAACGGGAGAAATCGAGGGTCGGGCCCGGTCGCCGGGCGTCCTGCGCCCGCGCCGCCCCGCCCGGACCGCCGGCCCTCGCCGACTTGCGGTTGACCGAATTCCGGCACGCGCCTAAGATCGCCCCGATTTTCGGGGTGGTTTCGCCTCGGGCGCCGCGGCCCCGGCTCGCGACCACAACGGCTCATGGAGGAGCAACGACGATGCGAGACCACAACAAGGCGTTCTGCCGCCTTGTGGCCGAGAACTTCGACTGCCCCGCGCCGGTGGTCGAGTTCGGGTCGTACCAGGTCGATGGCCAGGAGGGCTACGCCGACCTCCGGGGGATGTTCGCCGGCAAGGCGTTCATCGGCTGCGACATGCGGCCGGGCCCCGGGGTCGACCGGATCGAGGACGTCTCGGCCATCGGGATGGCCGACGGCTCCGTCGGGGCGGTCCTCTGCATCGAGACCTTCGAACACGTCTTCGAGATCCGTCGCGCCTTCGACGAGGTCTTCCGGGTCCTGGCGCCGGGGGGGATCTTCGTCTTCACCTCGCCGCTGAACTTCCGGATCCACGCCTACCCGGACGACTACTGGCGCATGACGCCCAGCTGCCTGAAGCGGATGATGCGGCCGTACGACGCCCGGATCGTCGGCGCGCAAGGGGTCCGCGCGTTCCCCCATTCGGTCATGGCGATGGGGATCAAGGGCCCCGCCCCGGTCGACTTCCAGGACCGCGCCCGCGCCCTGGTCGCCGGCTACGACGCCTTCCTGGCCGCGTCCGAGGCGGCGATCCCGCCCCGCCAGCGGCTCCGGCGGCGGCTCGGCATGCTCTACCGCTCCAAGGGGGAGCGGCAGGCGATCGCCGGCTATTACCGCTCGGAATTCAGCGTGGAGGTCGGGGCCGAGGCGGTCTCCGTCCCCATCGCGGCGGCCGGCCGCGAGCTGCGCGTCGACACGGCGGTCGACGGCTCCCCCATCCCCACGATCCACGACGCGAAGGGCCAAGGCGCATGGCGGCACACCTCGATCGTCTACTGATCCTCGGCCTCGACGGCGCGACCTGGAGCGTCCTGGACCCCATGCGGGCCCGGGGCGTCATGCCGAACCTCGACGCCCTGCTGGGATCGGCCGCGCACGGCGTCCTCACGTCGGTCGACCCTCCGGTGACCACCGCCGCCTGGACCTCCATGTCCACCGGCTGCGTCCCCTCGCGGCACGGCGTCTTCGACCATCGCTACTACGACGCCGCCGCCGACCGGATGAAGGTCAACCACTTCGGCCGCGTCCGCGTCCCGACCATCTGGAAGATCCTCTCCGACGCCGGCCGCCGCTGCGCCTGCCTGAACGTCCCCGGCCTCTTCCCGCCGCCGAAGGTCGACGGCGTGGTCGTCTCCGGCATGGACGCCCCCCA
Source organism: Paludisphaera sp. (assembly GCF_037189885.1). Lineage (NCBI taxonomy): Bacteria > Pseudomonadati > Planctomycetota > Planctomycetia > Isosphaerales > Isosphaeraceae > Paludisphaera > Paludisphaera sp. The sequence continues at coordinate 18,766 of NZ_JBBCIR010000070.1, read as the reverse complement.
CCTCGACGCCGCGCTCCAGGGCTCGCCCGAGTTCGCCGAGCGGCTCAAGGCCGAGGTCCCGGACTACACCCTCCGCTACTTCTGGAAGCGCGCGCCCCGGTCGCTGGAGGAACTCCAGGTCAACGCCCGCTCCACCGTCGAGAGCTTCCTCGGCCGCGCCAAGGGGGGGCTGCTGGCCGACCGGATGTACCCCGACTGGTCCGCCCTGATGGTCCAGTTCCAGAACCTGGACCCGTTCCAGCACCGCGCCTGGCGGCACCTGAACGTGGACGGGACCGGGATCGAGGACCCCGAGTGGAACGCCGCGGCGGCCGACGTGATGCGCGGGCTCGACCGCGCCATCGGCATGCTCTGCGAGCTGGCCTCCGCCCGGGGCGCGGGGATCATGGTGGTCAGCGACCACGGCTTCGGCCCGTGCGAGGGGCGGATCGACGTCAATCGGATCCTCCTCGACGCCGGGGTCGCCCGCGCCGCGGGGCCGGTGAGCCGGCTCGCCCGCCGCGGCCGGCAGGCCGTCGACCGCGCGCGGCTCTGGAAGGCCAAGCGGAGCGACCCGACGGCGCGGTCGGCGTCGTTCGACCAGTCGGTCGCCGGCTCGTTCCCGTTCGACTGGTCGCGGACGATGGCGTTCGCGCCGCACCAGGACACGGCGGCGATGATCTACGTGAACTCGCCGGCCCGGCGCGGCACGACCCGCCACGCCGCCGCGCTGTTCACCCCGCGCGAGGTCGACGAGGCCCGCGCCGCCGCCTTCCAGGCGCTCGACGAGGCCCGCCATCCCGAGACCGGCCGGAAGCTGTTCCCGAAGATCATCGCCACGGCCGAGGCCTACGGCATCGACCCGGCGCGCGAAGGCTACCCGGACCTCATCGCCCTGCCCGACGGCCCCTTCTGGGTCCGCTCCAAGCTGGCCGGCGGTGCCCCCGGCGAGTGGGTCCACGAGGATCCCAACCTCACCGGCACCCACCGCCCCGAGGGGGTCGTGGCCATCGCCGGCGGCGGGTTCGCCCCCGGCCGGAACCTCCGCGCCCGCCTCATCGACGCCGCGCCGACCGTGCTTAGCCTCCTGGGCCTCCCCGTCCCGCCCCACATGGACGGCTGCCCCATCGGCACCTACCGCCCGAAGCCCATCGAGCGCCTGGACGACCCCTCCACCCAGCCGATCGCCGGCCCCCACCAGCCCGCGTTCGAGTTCACCGAGGAAGAGCAGGCGATCCTCGAACAGCGGCTCATGGATCTAGGCTACATGGAATGAGCCGACGCGGGACGCGCGCGACCCGCCCATCGAGCGTGGGGCGCGCGTCCCCTCTCCCCCCGGGAGAGGGTGGCCCGAAGGGCCGGGCGGGGGTCGCCGGATTGTGGAGGCCGCGACGGTTCACGATCGCGCGACCGATGCCGTCCCCGCCTGTTAGATCAGATCCAGCCGCCGCCTGGGGCTGTGGGAGCGGTCGCAGTCCGAGCAGACGCCTTCGATGAGGAAGCGGTGCCCGGTGACGCGGAAGCCGCGGGCGCGGCCGACTTCCTCGCAGAGCTTCAGCAACTCGTCGTTGCGGAACTCGATCACGCGGTTGCAGCTCGTGCAGTGCAGGTGATCGTGGGCGGGGTAGCCGTAGTCGTGCTCGTAGGCCGAGCGGTTCGTCAGCCGAAGCTCGCGCAGCAGGCCGGACTCGACCAGCAGGCGGAGCGTGCGATAGACGGTCGATCGGCTGATGGCGTGGCCGGCGTCGTGGAGGTCGCGGACCAACTCGTCGGCGTCGAAGTGCTTGTGGGTGCTGAAGATGTGCTGGACGAGCGTGCGCCGGGGGTCCGTGAGCTTCTCGCCGCGGATCTCCAGGAATTCGCGGAACTTGTCCTCGGGCGATTCCTTGACGTCGAGGGGGGGTAAGTCGTCGGTCTGGGTATTCGCCACGGCCGCGTCCTTCCGTCCAGGCTGCGAGCGGTATTCAACGATGCTCTAGTCCACCGGCGATCAAGAATGATTATTCATTGTAGCAAGGATCGGCCCAGAACGCCAGATTCGACGAACGCCCGCCCGCTAACCCCTCCTGGACAATAGGTTACGCCGACCACCGGCCAGGCCGGTCGGGTAACCTCGAAAAAGTGGGAAAACCTGAAACCGCCGCCCCTCCCCGGCGGGCCATGCGACTGATTTACGGCCATGCTCCTTGATATCCCTGACGCGGTAAAAGGGGAACAGCCGGGCGGCGCCCTCGCCTGGCGTCACGTTCGCGACAGGCCGGGCGCATGGCGGGACGGACCGGACGACGCCCCCGAAGGCCGGCGGCGGGCGGGTTGGCCCCGCGCGAGGTCTCGTCTCGCGGATTCACGGGATGGATCAGGCGACCGCGAACGCGGGCTCGACGCGCTCCGCGGCCGCCAGCCGTCGATGGATGATGTCGCCGACTCGGATCGCGTTCGCCGCGATCGTCAGGCCCGGGTTGGCCCCCGCGCTGCTCGGCATGAAGGAGCCGTCGACGATGTAGAGGTTGGCGAGCCCATGGACGCGGTTGCTCGGATCGACCACGCTCGTGGCCGGGTCGGTCCCGGAGCGGCAGGAGCCGCATGGGTGGCCGTAGTTCAGCGCCAGCTCCCGATTCAGGAACATCGACCGGACGCCCTTCAGGCGCCTCTTGAGCAGGTCGCGGAACAGCCGGTCCCGCCGCCGCAGTTCGTCGCTCACCCGATATTCCACGCGGATGCCGCTCGGCTCGCCGGGATCCAGGACGACGCGATTCTCCGGGTAGGGGAGGTCCTCGATGACGGCGGCGAACACGGCCGCCCGCCCGAGGACGCGGGAGGCGGCGAAGGCGGGGACGCGCAGGAGGTGCCACGCGAGGCGATTGCCCCGGAGCCGGGAAAGTTCGAGGTTGTTGCGCATCGCGTACACGATATTCCCGTAGCCCGCCGCGACTCCCATCGATTGCAGGAGCCCGAGCCGATGGCCCTCGTGGCTGTAGAAGTCGCGCAGGCCGATCGACTTGCTCGGGCTGGCGTCCTTGAACTTCCGCGACGGCCAGATGGCCACGAGGCTCATGAGGTGGAACATGATGTGGCGACCGACCTGGTCGCGGTCGTTGCCGACGCCCCGGGGCCAGAATTCGTTGCGAGAGGCGAGCAGGAGCTTGGGGGACATGTACGCCCCCGCCGACAGGATGACGACCTTCGCGCGGATCCGCAGCTCGCGGCCCTTGCGCGTGCAGAGCACGCTCCGGACGGCTTTTCGATCCGCCTCCAGCCGGGTCACCTCGCAGTGGTCCAGCACCTCGCACCGGCCGTTGTTCGCGACGGGCTCGACGCAGATGCTCCGCGAGTCGTTCTTGCAGGATCTGTGGCAGACCCGCCCCGGGCACAGGTCGCACCGCTCGACGCCCTTGGCGGCGAGATGGGATTGGTAGGGGTGCAGCCCCCGCCCCTTGAGCAGCTCGAACAGATTCGAGTCGATCGCGTTCAGCGGCCACGGCTCGAGGAGGGCGCGCCCATCGTCGTCGGCATCGAGGGGGTCCGGGGTCCCGCGGACCCGGTACAGCCGCTCCGCCCTTTCATAGTAGGGCAGGAACCGATCGTAGGAGATCGGCCAGGAGGCGACGCCGGGCCGGTCCTCCTCGGTCGGATGGAAGTCCGAGCGACGGAACCGCTCCAGGGCCGCGGGATAGAGCAGCGTCGAACCGCCGACGCCGCAGCCCATCGGGGCGAAGAACCTCCTCGTCACGCCGTCGACGCTCGACGTGATCTTCGTCGGCCAGCGCCCGTCGCGGAGACGGTCGTCGGGATCATCGGGCTGGCTGGACGGCGACGGACGGCGCCCGAACTCGCTCGCGCCGCGCTCGATGAAGAGGACTCGATAACCTTGCTCCGCGAGGGCGTGGCCCACCGTGCCCCCGCCCATGCCGGCTCCGATCACGGCCACGTCCCATTCCTGGTCGCGCGGTTTCATTCGGGGTGCCTCGACTTCGCCTCGTTCGGAACACCGGCCGACTCGAAACCAATAACAGAAGTCCGCGAACACCGCCACGAATGATGACAAAACGCAACACGCGCCTGCTCGCGGCGGGGGTCGGGCGATCCACGGGGAGGGAGTTCAGGGGCGTCGTCAGGCCGAGCCGGCCCGAAGGCCGGGGAATGGAGCGGAGCGTCTCGGCGTCGCGATTCTCTCTCGGCGCTCTCCGACTGGCCTGGAACGGCCGCGCCGATTAGACTACATGTTCCCATCGTGATGGCCCCACTGGTAAGAACGAAGCAGCGCCTCGAACACGGACCCGCGCGACCCGGCCTCGTCGCCGCGCCGCGGTCGACGCCCCGCGGCACGGTAGAGGGAACGACCGGTGTCCTATCGCAGCTTCAAGCACCTGCTCGGCGAGACCAGCCTGGAGCGCAAGTGTCGCTTCATCTTCGGGCTGGGGCTGTTCCTGCTGGTCGTCGGCAGCTTCTTCATGTACGGGGTCAAGACCGAGACCCTGGTGCGCAACCAGACGACCCAGACGGCCCGCATGGCCGTCAACCCCACGCTGATGAACCTGCACTACAAGAAGCTGGGGAACTACTTCTTCGAGCCGATCATCGACGCACTGTTCCGGGACCTCAAGCCCGGCTCCGACGAGGCGCCGAACATCAAGGCGCGGGTGCTGCGGGCCTATCGCGACCCCAAGGACGACGCCAAGAACCCCGAGGACGACTTCGAACGCTCCGCGCTGGCGCGGTTCCTCAAGGCGTCGGCCGCGGAGGAGGCGATCGTCGCCGCGGGGGGGGCGAGGCCGAACGAGTACACCTTCGCCGACGGCACGCGGATGTGGGAGGGGCGGATCGTCAACGGCCCCAAGGAGCAGGAATACCAGTACGTCCAGGCCGTGACCTTCAAGCCGAGCTGCCTGGTGGACTGCCACAGCCGCGAGGACGCGGCGCTGGACGACTTCGGCGCGGGGAAGGTCCACATCGACAACCACCTCTGGCGGCCGGCGCCCGACGGCCTCCGCAGCGTCCCGGTCCGGGCCGGCGACCTCGCCGGGGCCGTGGTGGTCCGGGTGCCCATGGAGCAGACCCGCCTGGCGATCAACAGCAACCGCGCCGTGCTGATCGCCGCGGCGCTGGTGACGACGGTGCTGGCGATCCTGGCCTCGGCGATGATCGTCCGCTACATCATCGTCAAGCCGATCAAGCACCTGCGCGACGTCTCGGACGCCATCGCCGCCGGCCGGCTGAACATCCGCAGCCAGATCCAGACCGGCGACGAGTTCGAGGACCTCTCGCACGCCTTCAACCGCATGCTCCACAACCTGGTGGCCATGCAGCAGGAGCTGCGCGACGTCAACAACGACCTCGACCGCAAGGTGGACGAGCTGGCCCAGGCCAACATGGCGCTCTACGAGATGAACCGCATCAAGAGCGACTTCCTGGCCACCATGAGCCACGAGCTGCGCACGCCCCTGAACTCGATCATCGGCTTCTCCGAGGTGCTCAACGGCAACCCGAACCTCAACGAGCGGCAGCAGCGGTACGTCGTCAACATCCAGGCGTCGGGCAAGATCCTCCTGGGGATGATCAACGACGTCCTCGACCTGGCGAAGATCGAGAGCGGCAAGATGGAGGTCCGCGGCGAGGACTTCTCGATCCGCGACGTCTGCGAGGCGCTGACGAACCTGTCGCGGCCGATGGCCGAGCGCAAGGACGTGGCGCTGGAATGCCGGATCGACGAGGCGATCCCGCTCCTGCGTCAGGACCCGGGCAAGATCCGCCAGATCCTCTACAACCTCCTCTCCAACGCCATCAAGTTCACGCCCGAGGGGGGCCGCGTGACGCTCCGCGCCCGCGCCGAGGGGCGGTTCGTGGTCCTGGAGGTGGAGGACACCGGCATCGGCATCGCGGAGGAGGAGCGCGAGGCGGTCTTCGAGAAGTTCCGCCAGGCCAAGGCGCCCGGCCGGGCCGACGACGTGCTGACCCGCGAGCACCAGGGGACCGGCCTGGGCCTGTCGATCGTCCGCGAGCTGGCCCGGCTGCTCGGCGGCGAGATCCACCTCCGCAGCCAGCTCGGCCGCGGCAGCACGTTCACCGTCAAGCTGCCGATGCAGCTCGCCGGCGACCACCGCTTCGAGGTCGACGTGTCCGACCGCCGCGTCGACCTGACCAAGGCGCGGCGCGTCGAGACCCAGCCGTCGCTCCCCCACCGCCCCCCGCCCCGCCCCCTCCCCGGCGGCCTCGGCGCCGACCCGCTCCGCGGCGTGGGCAAGAACGCCCCGGCCGTCTGACCCGGCCAACCGGCCCCCTCCATCGATCCCGGCCGGAACGGCTTACGCGCCGGCGATCGGTCCGGTAAAATGGCCGGACGACGGAGGCGGCGATGCGCCGCGGTCGCGAGCAGGGCCTGGAGAGGAAGCTGATGATTGAAATCGGCGGCGGGCGTCCCGTGGTCGGCGTCGACCTGGGCGGGACGAAGATCATGGCGGGCGTGGTCGCCGCCGACAACCGGGTCCTCGGCCGGGGTAAGCGCCCCACCCCCGCCAAGGAAGGGGGCCCGGCGATCCTCAAGGCGATGCTGGAGTGCGTCGACGAGGCGCTCGCCGGGGCCGGCCTGACCCGCGGGGACCTCGCCGCGGCGGGGATCGGCTCCCCCGGCCCGCTCGACACCGGCGGCGGCGTGATCCTCCACAGCGCCAACCTGAACGTCAGGAACTACCCGATCGGCCCGGAGCTGTCGGCCGCGCTCGGCGTCCCGACGCGGGTCGACAACGACGTGAGCGTCGGCGGCTACGGCGAGTTCATCCTCGGCGCCGGCCGGGGCTACTCCGACATCCTCGCCGCGTTCGTCGGCACGGGGATCGGCGGCTGCCTCATCATGGACGGCAAGATCGTCAAGGGGGCGACGAACAACTCCGGCGAGATCGGCCACGTCGTCGTCAAGGTCGGCGGCCCGCGCTGCGGCTGCGGCGCCAACGGCTGCATGGAGGCCCTCGCCAGCAAGACGGCCATCGCCAACCGCCTCGTCAAGGCGTCGAAGAAGCGGGGCTACCCGCTGGGCGAGAAGATCCAGCGCAAGGGGCGCCTCAAGAGCGGCGACCTGGCCCAGGCCGTCCGCGACAAGGACCCGATCGCCATCCGCGAGGTCGAGCGCGCCGCGTACTACCTCGGCGTGGGGCTCGGCGGCCTGGTCAACGTTATCGGCCCCCAGGTCGTCATCATCGGCGGCGGCGTGACCGAGGCGCTGGGCCAGCCCTTCGTCGACCTGATCGAGTCCTCCGCCCGGATCCAGATCATCACCGACCCGGACCGGGTCATCAAGTTCGTCCCCGCCGCCCTCGGCGACGACGCCGGCATCCTGGGCGCCTCGCTCTACGCCCGCGACATGATCGCCCGGGGCTGACGCGACGGCCGGCCCGCCCCCTCACCAGTTCTCGATCGGGCCGGAGGGGACCGGGACGTGGGCCTCGAAGTGCCCCGGGAGCGGGGCGCTGGGGCCCTCGGCGCGGACCAGGGCGACGGTGTTGTCGAAGACCTCGGACGATCGCAGGTTGATGAGTTCGAGGTAGAACTTCTTGGGCATCCTCGTGAAGTGGTAATACCACTTGAGGATCTTGCGGAACTGGAGGCAGGCGAAGTGCTCGCCCCGGCGCTCCAGCAGGCCGTGGAAGTGGATCGACATGAAGTCGAGCCGCTCGTCGAACGTCGGGTCGGGGCCGGGCTCGCCGTGGCGGACCCAGTGGTCGAGCTGGCGGAAGAAGAACGGGTTCGCCAGCGCGCCGCGGCCGATCGACACCGCGGCGCAGCCGGTCTCCTCCATCATCGAGGCCGCGTCGGCGATCGAGCGGACGTCGCCGTTGGCGACCACCGGCATGGAGTCCACCGCGTCGACCACCGCCTTGATGCCGTCGCGGTCGACCTTGCCGGAGAACCCCTGCGCCCGCGTCCGGCCGTGGATGATGACCGCCGCCACGCCGATCCGCTCGAACGCCCTCGCCAGCGCCGGCGCCGTCAGCGAGGTCTCGTCCCAGCCCAGGCGCATCTTGACCGTCACCGGCACGCCCGCGGCCTCGACCACGGCGGAGACCAGCTCTGTCGCGCGGTCGGCCTCGTTCATCAGGGCGGAGCCGCCGCCGATCCGCACCACCTTGCGGACCGGGCACCCCATGTTGATATCCACGATCGTCGCGCCGTGCGTCGCGACGTACCGCGCCGCCTGCTCCATCTCGGGCGCGACCTGGCCGTAGATCTGGATCGACAGCGGCTTGTCGGCCGGGCTGGTCTCCGAGAGTTCCAGCGCCCGCCGGCGCATCTCGATCAGCGATCGGGCGTTGACCAGGTCGGTCGTCGCCAGGCCAAGGCCCCCCAGCGAGCGCACGGCCAGGCGGAAGGCCAGGCTCGTGTAGCCGGCCAGCGGGGCGAGGAAGAACCGCGAGGGGATCGAAACGCCCCCGATCGAGAGCGGCTCGCGGGCGATCGGCGGGACCGGCGGGTACAATGGCTCGACGAGGCTCAACGATCGGCTCCAACTCTTCGGTTCGACGTCCGGCACCCTGGAATCTCGGGGAACGCCCCTGTCACGAGGTGCCGCCAGGGCCTGCCATCCGGCAAAACATCAACGAAATGCCTACTCCAAAACACACTGACACTTATGGCCGCCGATGCTTCCGTCTCCTCACGATGATCTCTTCGGGCCGTTCTTCCGCCGGCTCTTTCCTGCAATCGGGGCAGCATTGCTCCGTGTTTTCGCCGTAGTAGAACTTGACGCCGATCCCACACCCAGGGCACTCACCGCGTTGGACGATCTCGGCCTTTGCGTGGGGATTTACGATCCGGTTCTTCTTCCAGTGCATCGCCCACGAGCCCTCGATGCCTTCATGGAATTGACGCCACCGAGTCCTTCCATGCTATCAACCGCGGGGATCGGCGTCTCCGCCGAACCGTGGGCGGCAACATCAAAATGACATTCTACGCGGACGACACGAAACGCTCGACCCAGGATCGCCGGGTGCGGGGCGCCGACGCCTCCGACGCCGAGTTCGAGGTCCTCTCGACCGACGCCGGCCGCGGCTTGCTGGAGGCGGTCGCGGGCGTGAAATCACCCGGCCCGGCCGACGTCGCGCGGTGGCGGAAGGCCCACGCGCCGGAGGCCGTCGCCGCGGCGATGCGTCTGGCCGAGGCCCGGCGCAAGGGGGCCGCGAAGTATACGCTCGCCGACCGCATGTGGCTCGACCCCGTCGGCGTGGAGCAGGCCACCGCCGAGGCCGTCGCCACGCACAAGGCCCGGCGGTTCGAGTCCGACGTGGTGGTCGACCTCTGCTGCGGCGTCGGCGGCGACGCGATCGCGCTGGCCGAGCGTTCGCGCGTCCTGGCCGTCGACCGCGACCGCGGCATGGCCCGGCGCGTCGCCTGGAACGCGGACGCATACGGCCGGGGTGACCGCGTCCTGCCCGTCGTCGCGACGGCCGAGGCGTTCCCCATCCCCCCCGGCGCCTGGGTCCACGTCGACCCCGACCGCCGCGCATCGGGCCGGGGCCGCGCCGTGGCCGCCGAGGGCTACGCCCCCGGGCCGGAGTTCCTGCGCGCGCTGATGCGATCCGCCCCCGCCGGCGCGATCAAGCTCGGCCCCGCCAGCGACTTCGCCCGCTTCGCCGAGGGACTGGATTGCGAGGTCGAGATCATCAGCCTGGGGGGGGAGGCCAGGGAGGCGACCGTGTGGTTCGGCGCCGCGGCCACGTCGCCCCGCCGGGCCACGAGGCTCCCCGAGGGCGTCACCTGGGCCGGCGACCCGACGGACGATTACCCCGCCGTCGCCCCGATCGGCCGATGGCTTTACGAGCCCGACCCGGCGCTGTCGCGTTCCGGCCTGCTCGACTCCTTCGCCCGCGCCCACGGCCTGGGCCGGATCGCGGCGGATCTCCCCTACCTCACGTCCGACGAACTGCTCGCCACTCCCTGGCTCGAGGCGTTCGAGATCCTCTCCGTCCACCCGCTCGACCTGAAGCGGCTCCGCAAGCTGATCGACGCCGAGCGCCTCGGCCCCGTCCAGGTGAAGCACCGGGCGACCGACCTGAAGCCCGAGGCCGTCCGCCCCCTGCTCCGCCACCACGGCGACTCCCCCGCCGTCCTCTTCCTCGCCGCCGGCGCCGGACCTGGCCGGGCGATCGTGACTAGAAGGCCGGGTCCCACCGAACGACCTCAGGCAGAGAAGTCCGGCAGAGCGTAGGCGCGCGTGGGGCCCTCGGGCCCATGAGGCGTTCGAGGGCCCAGCAGCCGGGCCAGTGCGGCCCGGGACGACGGAGGTGCGAGAGGATCGCGGGGTCCGCGCAGCCGGACGCCTCAAGGGCATCGGCCAGCGTAGGCAGCTCGGCGAAATTCTCGGTCCGATAGAGGGCCTCGGCGAACTGGGGAATGAAGCCGTCGTTCCAGTCCTCCCAGGCGCGGCCGAGGTCCACGACCGGCGGCGAGACGTGGTCGCCGAACAGGTCGCGGAGGATGTCGCACTGGGCGCGCGTCTCGGGCTTCAGCGCCTCCCTCAGGTCGGGGAGCAACGCCTTCCAGTCCTCCCCCTCCTGGAGCCAGCGCCGGCCTCGGGCCGCCAGGACATCGTGAGCGTATGCCATCGCGGCCGGATCATGCGAGGGGGGGGAATCCACATCCTCCCGGAGGATACTACCCACTACCGGCCGACGCATGTCCCTGGAAAGCGTCCAGGCGGCCGCGTGGGCGGCGTTATCATGACGGCCATATTCCGGCGACAGCAGGACCGCCATCGCGGCCGGCCCGGTCCCAAACCAGGTGAAAACCTCTCGAAGAGCTTGCGCCGCGACCTCCCGCGCTTCCTCTCGGGCGATGAGGAATTCGTCCTCGGAAGCCTCGCCATCGGCCCACCGCTTGGCGACGTCGACGGCTCGCCTGCTCCGCTCATCCAGTATCAGGGCGTCGATTCGTCGGCAGCACGCGACCGCGAACAGACGAAGCGACTGGTCGTCCGCGCGCCCGCCCAGGGCCGCCAGCATGCGACTGGGGTTCGTGCATATGGCCCACCCCGCGTCGGTGAGCGGGGGCGGCTTCCTCACGCGCTTCACCAGCCGGATTACGCCCATGGCCCCTCCGTCAGTACAGCCGGCTCTCCGGGTGAAAGTTGCGGATGACGTACCGCCTCAGCGCGTATAAGATATGAGGTTAACCAGCTTGACCGCGATCAGCCAGGAGTCGAGGGCGTAGGCCTCGCGGAAGTCGGTCAGGCCGAACGTGAGGAAGGCCAGGGCGTAGACCGGCTCGACCCGCGACCGCCGATGGCGGGCCCATCGCGTGAGCACCAGCCCGGCGAACACCACCCACGCCGCGCCCTCGAACAGGTTGAAGCCGTGCGTGGCATGCTCGATCCAGGTCGCCGAGCGGGGCACGTACGTCCACCAGCGATAACAAACCGGGAATTCGTCGGGCCCCACGGATCGGGCTCCTCGGCCGGGGGGTTCAACAGTGGACCTGGATGCCCCAGGACCAGTCCAACGGGCGATGGAGGTCGTCGTAGGGCCACAGGTCGCCCATGAGCTTACGCCCCTCGACGACCTCCCGGCCTGGCTTCGGCGGGCCGTCCACCGGCCAGGCGCGGCGGCAAAGGGCCAGCACCGAGGCGTAGCCGGGGGCGTGCTCGGCGCGGGCGATCAGTTCGCGATAGGTCCAGGGGTAGGGGTCGCCCTGCCCGGCCAGGCTGAGCGCCAGCCAGCCGACGTGGAGGGAGCCGGTCGGGTCGTAACACTCGATCGGTCCCGCCTCCAGGGACCAGCCGTAGTTGAAGCCGAGTTGCGCCTCGTTCTCCTCAGACGGCTCGCGCCGGAGGGCTTCGTACATGGGCCGGGCGAGATCCCCCAGCAGGAGCGTGGCCCGGTAGATCGGAAGATCGGGCAGGCCGTCGAGGGCCTTGGCCATGCGGGCCAGGTCCGGGAAGCGGTCCCCCTCGGCGTCGTACTCGATCTCCCGCACGGCCCAGGACTCGGGGTCGTCCCACTGCGTCGGCCGGTCGTCCTGGTCGATCGATTCGCCGAACTTGACCCGAAAACCGATGGAAAAACCGGGCTTCGACGCCTTCAACGCCGCAAACTCGCGGGCGAACGCGGCCAGCGACGCGGGCGTCAGCCGCTTCGGCGCCTCGGGGCGATAGTAGAGCAGACGAGTCCTGCAGGACATGGCCCGGGGTTGCCTAGACGCCGACGGGTGGACAGGAGGGCGGCGAGCCCCCCTCGGCGGCGGCCGGGGGGGCGACGTGATTTCAGAACTCCTCGGGCTTGGATTCCTCCGCGGGCGTCTCGACCGGGTCGTCGAGGCTGGGGAACGACGGTGGGACGTCGATGTCCTCGAACTTCGGGAACGGCGGGAAGCCGTCGTCGTCATGGCGGCGGGACGAGCCGTTCTCGCGGGGGGCGGGGGGTTCGTCGCTCGGCTCGGGCTCGGGCGGGGCCTCGGGCTCGAAGGGGGCGGGGCGGGCGGCGAAGCGGGCCTTGATGTCGGCGGCCCACTCGGGGTCGGGGAGGCTGTAGGGGCGGAACTTCTCGACCCGGTTCTCCTCCTCGCTGTAGAAGAGGGCCCGGTTCTCGCCCAGCTTGCCCGCGGCCGGCGAGTCGATCACCGTGCTGGAGTCGTTGGCGCTCATCTGGAACAGGACGCGCAGCTCGAACTCGCGGAGGGTGTTGCGGTCGAACATGCGGTTCATGTTGTTGACGCTGTCGATCCAGACGACGGTGTGGATGTTGTAGGTCGGGCCGTCGCGGAGGATGTCGCCGAACTGCTTGCCCGGCGAGGGGGCCTTCTCCTCGCCGAAACTGCTGGAGAAGGAGCCGAAGTCGTCGTCGGCCTTCTTCAGGTCGCGGAAGCGCTGGAGGTCGTAGACGAAGAGGTAGACCGGGGCCTGTTCCTCGGCGTCGGTCGTGTTGTCCCGGCGGCGGTCCAGCTCGCGGGCGACCTCGCCGATCGAGGCGGCCAGGTTGCGCTGGGTGACGTTCGTCACGTTGTGCGGCAGCCAGTCCTTGACCTCGCCGAGCTTGCCGGCCAGGTACGAATCGACGGGCGAGCCGTCGAACATGTAGAGCTTCACGCCGGTCCGCCGCCTGGGCGGGTGCTGCGCCGCGATGGCGATCGCCGACATCATCATCATCGCCAGCGCGGCCTCGCCGTTCTGGCCGATGATCAGGAGGTTGGCGCCCGACTGCGGCCGGAAGACGGCGACGGTCGGGTCCTTGATCGCGATGGCGTCGCCGAGCCACGCCTGCTCGTACCGCGGCGACTCCGCCGGCCACTCGGCCGCGTCCAGGAGCTGGTTGAGCAGCGGGTTCTTGTGGACGTCGGCCGGCAGGTTGCCCTCGAAGACGATGGGGGTCGCCGGCGGGCGGTTCTGGGCGCGGGCGAGGTCCAGCATGTCCTGGAGGTACTCGACCCGGCGCTTGTCGGTCAGCCAGACGACCTGGAAGAGGTTGTTCCCCTCGGGCAGGCCGTTGGCGTCGTTGTAGATCGCCTCGCCGGGGCGGGTCAGCAGCCGCGCGGCGCCGTTGTCCTCCGAGAGGATCAGGTGGGCGTCGGCCTCGGAGCATTGCAGCGCGATGCGGATGGCCATCTGGCCCAGCGTCGCCCGGCCCACCGAGTAGGCTCCGCCGAGCGTCTGCGAGCCGAGGACGACGTGGACGCCGAACGCACGGCCCTGGCGCACCAGGCGGTCGAGCAGCAGCGACACCTCCTGCGCGATCTTGTCGTCCTCGACGAAGAACTCCTGGAACTCGTCGACCACCAGGAGCACGCGGGGCATGGGGAAGTCGGGCTTCACCTCGCGGAAGCTCTTGAGGTCCTGCGCCCCGTGGTCGCGGTAGAGGTCGCCGCGATACTTCAGCTCGGCGTCCAGCCGCTGGAGCACGCTGAGGCCGAACTCGCGCTCGGACTCGACGGCGATGACCTTGGCGTGCGGCAGCTCCTTCTCGGCGTAGACCTTGAACTCGACGCCCTTCTTGAAGTCGATCAGGTACAGCTCGAGCTGGTCGGGGCCGTACCGCAGCGCGGCGTTGACGATCAGGGCGTGGAGCAGCGTCGACTTGCCGGAGCCCGTCTTGCCGGCCACCAGGGCGTGCTGCGAGGTGCCGCGGCCCAGGGTCATCGCCTGGTACTTCGTGGCGCCGGCGCGGCCCAGGGGGACCTCCATGATCTTGCCGCTGTCGAAGGTCCAGAACTGCTCGGGCTTCGGCGCGATCCAGTCGAACGGCACCTCGACCTTGTTGGCGTTCTTGGACGCCTCGCCCATGTGGTGCATGAGCTTGCTGTAGTAGCCGGGGCCGGGGATCGAGTCGAGCTGGAGCGGGAACCGGCCGAAGTTGTCGTCGCGCCAGCCGAGCTTGCCGTCGCGCCAGCTCAGGTTGACGCACTCCGCCTCCAGGTCCTTGAGCTGGAGCCCGGCCGGCATGGGGAGCTTGGGGTCGGCGGAGATCAGGGCGTAGACGCCGCAGCGGGCGCCGCTGGCGACGATGCTCTGGAGCCGCCGCGCGGCGGTCTCGTTGAAGTTGTGCGGGAAGTTGGCGACGACCAGGATCCGGAACGGCTCGGCGACCTCGCCGGCGTGCTGGTTGTACGCCTCGATGCTCTCGAACTCGTTGCGCAGGTACTTCTGGATGACGTTCTCCATGTGCGCGGAGAGGTCTTCCAGGCGCTGGTCGAAGTCGCGGGCCTCGGTCCAGATCCGGCTGGTGACCAGGAGTTCCTGGTAGTCGGCCAGGTGCATGAAGGCGGCGAAGTTCTCGCCCAGGCCGACGGGGTCGAAGATGGTGAACCGGACCTTGCCCGGCGGGATCGACGTCAGGAACCGGAGCATGAGGCTCTGGAGGAGCCTGTTGGCCTCCGCCCGGCCCGAGTCGCCGGTCTTGACCAGGACGCTGGCCAGGTGCGGGAACGGCACGAGCGCGGGGAGGTCGAACTCGGTCGGACCGGCCTCCTGGAGCCGGGGGTCGGTCGGGCGGCCGTGGGGGAAGTCTTCCAGCGCGAACTTGAAGCGGCCGAACGGCAGGGCCGGCGGCACCTCCTCGGGGGGCCGCCAGTCGCCGATCTCGTCCTTGCTGTCCCAGTCGAGGAACCGGCGGGAGGCCTCTTCGTTCACCTCGTCGGCGACTCCGCCGATTCTGGCCAGGCCGTCGGTCCAATCCTTGACGAGGTCGGCCCAGGCGGCGTCGTAGGCGGCCTTCGTGGCGCCCCGCTCCGACTTGATCCGGTCCTGGAGGGCCTTGGTCTCCGCGGCGTGCTGGTCCTTGCGGGCCTGGATCCGCGGCGGGTAGTGGGCGTCGGCCTTCCTCAGGTCGTCGTCGCGCTTCTGCTGGATGGCGGCGAGGCGGTTGGGGTAGACGGCGTCGGCCTCGTTGTACGACTGCCGCGCCTTCTCCTCGGCGTCGGCCACGCGGGCCCTGGCCTTCTCCTCGGCGCCGCGGTAATTCTCCTCGCGGCGCTCGTCGGCCTGCTTCTGGCGGGCCTCGGTGTCGGCCTTGATCCACTCGCCGGCCTCTTCGAACAGCCGGGCGCCCTCGTCGACGCGGTACTTCAGCGGGTAGTAGTGGGCGGAGACGGCGGGGCCGGCCTTCTTCTTGAGGACCATGAACGCGGCGACGCCCGCGACCACGGCCGCGACCACGCCCGCGCCGGCGGCGATCATGGGGTCGAGCCCCGCGCCGAACGCCGCGCCGGCGCCGACGCCGACGCCGATCAGCAGGAACGGCCAGACGAAGTTGGAGAGCTTCAGGAAGTTGGGGAGCTTCAGCGACTCCAGCGCCAGCAGCTCCTCGTCGATCCGGCGGATGACTTCCTGGAGCAGGTCGAGCTTGGTCGGGTCCCCCTTGGGCTCGGGCGGGACGAGCAGCTCGGCGCCGTCGGCCTGGGGGGCCTCGGGGGCGGCCGGCGGGGCGACGGTCGTCGTCGGCTCGACGGGGATCTCCGGGCCGACCATCCTGGCCAGCCGCGCGAGCATCGGCTCGGCGACGTCGCGCAGGTGCTCCAGGTCGTGGCCGGCGACGGCCAGGGCCTCGTCGAGCGACTTACGCCGCTTGATGGTGTTGTCGCGCGCCGCCTCGTACATCGCCAGCGACTGCCAGCGCGAGTCCTCGCTGGCCTTCTTGGCCTTCGACCGCTCCGACTTCAGCGCGGCCTCGATCTTCTGCTTGGCCTGGGCGTACTCGGCCTCGACCGCCTGGGAGTCCGACTGCGCCTTGCGCGTGATGGCCGCGCGGATCTTGGCGTACTCGGACTCCAGCGCCGTGATCTCGGCCTGTCCCCGCGCCGAGAGCTCCTGCGCGGCCTGGCGGTGCTCCTGCTCCTCCCGGTCGCGACGGCGCTTGAAGGCCTGCTCGACCTCGGTCTCCCCCTTGGCCCGGCGGGCGATCAACGCCTCCAGGTCGGTCAGGGCGGCGACTTCTTTCTGGATCAGCGGTGACTCGGGCATGATCGCGATCTTCCGGTAGGGGGGGGCGGTGTCGGGACGGGCGAGGCCGCGGGGAGGCTCAGTGCTCCTCCATGGCCTTGCGGATCTTGGCCAGCGACTCCGAGAGCTTGTCCATGCCGACCATGGCGCGCTTGACCAGGCTCTCGACCGGGGCAAGGTGGTTCTTCTCGAAGTCGCGCGCGACCTGGTCGGCCCAGTAGTCGGTGGTGACGTCCCACTTCTCGCGGAGATCCTTCATCGCGTGCTGCATGCGGGCGGAATGGCTGCTCATGGCTTCGACCCTGCCGGATGGATGACGCGGTTCGGGGGAGACGCGAGGGATCAGCCCTCGGCGGCCGGCGCGGCGGGGGCGGGCGGGGCGGCGGGCGCGGCCGCGCCGCCGGCGCTCGCCGAGGTCCCGGCGGGGGCGTCCCGCGGGGTCGAGGGCGCCTGCAGCGCCAGGTAGTCCTCCAGCGAGCGGACCATCTTCTCCAGCACGCCCATCGACTTCTCGAAGCCGCCGGAGAGGTGGTCGCCCAGCGGCGAGGCGCACGACTTGTACTCGGCGATCTCGTGGTGCATCACGGGGATCAGCTTCTTCACCAGCGCCACCTTCTCCTCGGCCACGCGGAGCTTCTGCATGGCGATGCGCAGGTTCTCCTTCTGCTCGGTGTCCGAGATGGAGTTGTTCCCCTTGGCGGCGATCTGGCGCTTGGCCAGCTCGGATCGCGCGTTCATCACGGCCTCCTGCCGCCGCTTGACCTGCATCTGCCAGTAGCCGAGCTGGTCTCGCTCCAGCCAGTCGCGCATCCGGCGCAGCTCCATGTCGACGCCCGACAGCGCGCCGCGAGCCTCCTCGACGAACTTGATCATCGAGCCCTTGAAGTCCCTCAGGGCTTGGACCGACAAGACCCTCGCGTCCTGGCTCATGCTGACGGCTCCTGGCGAGCGGGGGGAGAGGCTGGCGACCGTGCGCGCGGGGGTCCCCGGCGCGCCTCGGCGCCGGGGACGGGGCGGGCTCAACGCTGCTGCAAATACTCTTCGAGCCGTTCCGCCTTGCGGAGCAGGAACGGGATGTGCTGGTTGGTCGTGTCGACGAACCGCTTGACGACCTGGAGCGTCGCGTCGAACTCCTCCACGAACTTGTCGTGCTCGCGGTCGCGCCAGGTCTGGCCCAGGCCGGAGACCTGGCCGTGGATCACCGTGAGCTGGTTGAGGAGGTCGTTGTTGAACTGCTTCAGCCGCGCGGCGAAGCGGCGGATCTCCTCGGGATTCGCGATGGCTTGGGCCATGCCGGGACCTCGATTCGTCCAGGGGGTTGGGTTGCGTCGACCGGGGCGGGCCGCGACGAGACGGGACGCGACCCCTGAGATTTGCCGTCTTTTATGGTATACGTACTGATAGGGGGCCGCAAGCCCGCGCGCGGCCCCCGGATCGTCGTCCATTATGGGGGCGCCGACGACGCGAGTCCACGAGCGAGCGGGCGGCCCGGCCGGCGACGGAGCGGATCGGAAATGTGGGAAGTTTACATCGTCCGCCACGGCATCGCGGTCGAGCCCGGGACCCCGAAGATCCCCGACGACGAACGCCCGCTGACCCCCAAGGGGGAGAAGCGGACGCGGGCGATCGGCGACGCCCTGGCCGAGCTCGAGCTGCCGCTCAAGCGGATCGTCACCAGCCCCCTGCCCCGCGCCCGCCAGACGGCCGAGATCCTGGCCGATCGCCTCGGCATGTCCAAGAAGCTGGAGGTCGAGCCGATCCTCCGCGCCGGGACCGACGCCCGCGAGATCGCCGACTGGCTCTCGCGCCAGCCCGCGCCCCCGCTGATGATCGTCGGCCACAACCCGGCCCTGGACGAGCTGCTGAGCCTGCTGCTCCTGGGATCCCCGAACGCCCTCCCCTTCGAGTTCAAGAAGGGCGCCGTCGCCGCCGTGCGGCGACCTTCCATCGCCGGGGCGCGCCACTCCCTGCTCTGGGCCGTCCAGCCGGGCGTGCTGCGGAAGCTGGCGGACTGAGCGACGAGCGTGGGTCACACCCTCGCCAAAAGCCGTTCCAGCTCCGCGGCCAGGCGGAAGCCTTCTCGGCCGCCGTGCGCCTTCAGACCGCGGAGCACGAACGGCACGCGCTCCTCGGTGATCTCCAGGTCGCGCGGACAATGCCAAAAGCAACGGCCGTGGAACCGGGCGTAGATTTCGGCGGCGGCTTCGACCCGCGACGATCGTCGCGCCGGGGCCCTAGGCTCTGTCTGATGGGAAGGCTGCCCGCTATGCTATGCCCTCGCAACAACTTGCGAGGAGATACATGGCGAGACGACACGAACTTACAGACCCGCGGTGGGATCTCATCGCCGACCTCTTCCCGACCTACAGCCGAGGT
>NZ_JBBCIR010000069.1:0-1537 GCF_037189885.1 Paludisphaera sp. | reverse complement strand
CCGAACTCATGTATTCGCTCCGCGTGAGGGGTTGGAGGGAGGGCGCCGCGCCCCCGGGCCGGGGGGACGAAGGGGCCTGGCCCCGCGGCGGGGCGGACTGGGGCGGGGTGGCGTCGCCGGGACCGGCGTCGGGGCGGGGGGCGCCGCGATGCGGCGTGTGGCTCGACAGGGGGCCCGCCGCGGGCGGCGAGGCACCGATCCTCGCCGGGGCGGGGGGGGTGGGGACGGGCTCGGGGGCCGACGTCGGGGGGATGGTCGAGACGGGCTCCGGGGCCGCGGGCCGCGGCTTGGCCGGGACCGGGGGCGTGGCGGCCGAGGCCGGGGGCGTGGCGGCCGGGGCCTCGGCCCGAGGGGCCGTCGGTTCGGCGGCGGGCGGGGGCGTCGGCGATTTCGGGGCGGCCGAGGTTTTGGGGGGCTCGGGCGCGGCGGCGGCCTTCGCGGGCGCGGCGGCCCCCTTCGATTCGCGGGCGAACAATTCTCGGATCTGCTCCACGGTTGGGGGATCGACCACGGCCAGGGCGTTCGCCTTGACGTCCAGGTTCCACTTCTGGATCCGATCCAGCAAATCCTGGCTTTTCTTCAATCCCAACTCTTTCGCCAACTCGTGAACACGCATGGACAAAGGCGACTCCTCCCGGAACCGGATCCGGCCGGCCGCGGAGCCCGCGGCACGGTACGAACGTCTCGATATTTCCTATTGTAGCGGCGCGCCGGGTCGCCTGGCGAGCCCGATCATCGGGTCGCGGCGTCTCGCGGCGGAATTCCGGGGGGGCGGTTGGGGGGTCGAGTGCGGCGATCCTCGATTCGTGATGGTCGGGGGGGCGGGCCCCGGCTCGGGGCCCGGAGGGGGCGTCGCGGTCAGGATTCCTCGTCGTCCGCCTCGCCCGTCGCCGGTTCGGCGTCGGCGTCGGCGTCGGCGTCGGCGGAGGGGGGATCCTCGCGGTTCACGACGACGTCGGTCACCAGGCGGGCGGTCTCGTCCTGGTCGGCGTCGTCGGGCCGGGAGGTCACCTCGCGGCCGTTGTCGGCCGGGCGATCGGAGCCCTCCTCGGCCAGGGCGAGGTCGCGCGGCGACTCGTCCCCGCCGTCCGCGTCGTCGGGATCGGCCCGATCGGCGTCGTAATCGTCCCCGGCCTCGGCGACGTCCCCCTCGGGCTCGGATTCGAACTCGTCGCGAGGCTCGGCGGGCAAGGCCGGCTCGTTCTCGTCGCTCGCATCCTGGAGCTCGGCCCCTTCGGGGGCCGGCTCGCCGTCGGCGGGGGGTTGATGCTGGCCCTGGCCGTCGGCCAGGGCGGCGGCGTTGCGGCCGGACTTGCGGCGGGGGAGGTCTTCCGTCTGCTCCTCCGCCATGGTCTCGGCCTGGGCGACGATCGACTCGGCCAGCTCCTCGTCCAGCCCCTCGATCGTGGCCACCAGGTCGGCGATCTCCATCACCGACAGGTCGTCGTAGCTGAGGATCCCCTGCTCGACGAGCCGCTCGGCCAGCTCGACGTCGACCCCCTCGATCCGCGAGAACGCCGCGACGGCCTTCTCGATC
>NZ_JBBCIR010000068.1:0-17826 GCF_037189885.1 Paludisphaera sp. | reverse complement strand
CCCCCTCATCCGGCCTTCGGCCACCTTCTCCCACGAGGGGAGAAGGGGGGACATTCGTGGCGGGAACCCGCTTCGCATCCATGGCGGAAAAAGTGTCGGGTCGTCAGCCCGCCGGGAGAGGGTAGCCGCGCCAGCGGCGGGCGAGGGCCGCCGGAGTTCGGGGGCGCCGTCGGGGCGGGAGGTCATGAACCGACGCTATCTCCACCTGTCCGTAGACCCTCACCCGGCCCTCCGGGCCACCCTCTCCCGGCGGGAGAGGGGACGCTCACGGGGCAGGGCGGCGTTACCGCCGTGGCGCGAGGGCGGCGATGGCCGCCTCGGCGCCGACGACGGGGGCCCGGCAGGCGCGGGCTTCGCAGTCATACAGGGTGACGCGGCCGTCGATGGGGGGGCGGTCCTGGAGGACGGGGAGGAGCGCCGCGAGGGTTTCGCGGGACTCGGCCGGGGCGGGGGCGACGACGGCGTGGGGGAGGAATCGGGCGAAGGCGGCGTCGAGGACGGCGTCGAACTCGGCGCGGTCGGCGCCGGCGACGATCGCCAGCTCTCGGCTCGGCGCGAGCATCACGTCGAGCGCCAGGAACGTCTGTCCGGCGGCGGCGGGGGCCGATTCCAGCACGACGGCCGCCGCCTCGACCGCCTCGCGGCCGACGCGGTCGAAGTCTTCGCGGCCGGTCAGCGCGGCCAGGCGGATCAGGGCGGAGGCGGCCATGCCGTTGCCCGAGGGGATCGCGTCGTCGAACAGGTCCTTCTGGCGCGTGAGCAGTTCCTCGTGGCTCGCGCCGGTGTAGAAGAAGCCGCCGCGGTCGGGGTCGCGGAACTCGGCGATCATGACCTCGGCGAGCTTCGCGGCCGATTCGATCCAGCGCGGCGTCCCGGTCGCCTCGTAGAGCCGGGTCAGGCCGTCGATCAGGCAGGCGTAGTCGTCCAGGAAGCCGTCGATGCGCGCGACGCCGTCCTTGTAGGTGTGGAGCAGCCGGCCCTCGGGCGTGGCGAGCCGGATCAGCAGGAACCCGGCGGCCTTCTCGGCGGCGGCGAGGAACCGGGGCTCGGGCAGGGCGCGGCCGGCCAGCGCCAGCGCGGCGATCGTCATGCCGTTCCAGGCGACGAGCACCTTGGTGTCCTTCCCCGGCGCGACGCGGCGCTCGCGGGCGGCCAACAGCTTCGCGCGCGACTCGGCCAGCTCGGCGGCCAGGTCGTCGGGGTCGCGGCCGAGGTCCTTCGCGGACTCGGCGATCGGCCGGGGGAGGTTGATGATGTTGCGACGCTCCCAGTTCCCCTGGGCGGAGACGTCGTACGTCAGCGAGAAGTTGCGGCCCTTGTCGGTCCCCAGGACGTCCAGCACCTCGCCCAGCGACCAGAGGTAGTACTTCCCCTCCTGGCCCTCGCTGTCGGCGTCTTCCGCGGAGTAGAAGGGGCCGTCGGGGTCGGTCATCCGGCCGAGGACGTAGTCGAGCGTCCCGCGCGCGGTGTCGGCGAACGAGGGCTCGCCGGTGGCCTGGTACGCCTCGACGTACGCGGAGGCGAGCAGGGCATTGTCGTACAGCATCTTCTCGAAATGCGGCACGAGCCAGCGATCGTCGGTGGAGTAGCGGGCGAAGCCGCCGCCGAGATGGTCGTAGATCCCGCCGCGCGCCATCTTCCCCAGCGTGAGGGTCGCGGCGTGCAGCGCCTGGGCGTCGCCGGCGCGAGCGTGCTGGCGGAGCAACTGCCGGACGTCCATCGGGTGCGGGAACTTGGGGGCCTGGCCGAACCCGCCGTGCTGGACGTCCAGGCTCCGGATCAGGGCCGTCGCCGCCCGGTCCAGCATCGCCGTCGAGACCGGCCCGGACGCCTCGCGGCCCCGGCCGACGTCCGAGGCGTTCCGCAGGTGGGCGGTCATCTCGGCGGCCGACTTGCGGATCTCGTCCCGGCGCTCGGTCCAGGCGCGGTTGACGCTCAGCATCACGCGCGGGAACCCCGCCATGCCGCGGGCGTCGGTGGGGGGGAAGTACGTCCCGGCGAAGAAGGGCTCGAGGTCGGGCGTGAGGAAGACCGACATCGGCCAGCCGCCGTGGCCGGTCATCGCCTGGACGGCCGCCATGTAGACCTGGTCGACGTCCGGGCGCTCCTCGCGGTCCACCTTGATGTTGATGAAGTGGGCGTTCATGATCCGGGCGATGTCCGGATTCTGGAAGCTCTCCCGCTCCATGACGTGGCACCAGTGGCACGCCGAGTAGCCGATGGACAGGAAGATCGGCCGGTCCTCGGCCTTCGCCCTCGCCAGCGCCTCCGGCCCCCAGGGATACCAGTCCACCGGATTGTGGGCGTGCTGCAGGAGGTAGGGGCTGGTCTCCCCGGCCAGGCGGTTGGCGGGGCGGCCGGGATCGGGGGCGCTATGGGGGCTTGCGTGGTGCGACATGACCGGATTCTAGGCCCGCGCGGGATCGGTCGTCAACGCGACCCAAGGAGGGGGTCCAGCGGCTCGTTCACGAAGTGCGGGCGGCCGTGCCGCTCGACGCCCGGGTCGATCCGCCAGGCGGCCCCCCTCGCGACCGCGACCAGCTCCCATCCGGGGATCACTCCCCGACGACGGTGAACTCCCGGACATTGCGCCCGGCCAGATGGTTCTCGGCGAACGTCGCGTCCGTCAAGGCGGACGGGTCCCGGGTCGCGTGGATATCATACAAGGAGACGACCGCCTTGTAGTCGCCCGCGGGCAGGGTCACGACGTCTTCGAAGATGGGTTTCGCGAACTCGGCGCCACCGCGATCGAATGCCCGGTCCGCGTAGAGCTGCTCGAGGACCACCTCTCGGGTCGTCCGCTCTCGAATCCGCAGCCCCCACGCATAGCGGATATTCGGCCTGGAGTCCGAGATCGCCGCCTTCGCCGAGATCGTCGCCTCATTCCCCGACGCCGCCGCCTCGACTTCCCCCAACGTGAACTTCGAGACCTCGGGCGACGATCCCGCCGCCTCGGCCCGCGTGGCGAGCAGGGCGAATGTCCCTAGCACCGACAACCCGGCCAGCACGACCAGCACGCCGACCTTGATCGCGAACGGAAATCTCATCCGACCCTCCAGAATTGAGCCGCCCCTCAACCGAGTCGAATATCTCCATCCAGCCGCGAGGACTCGCCCCGATAATATACACCTTTTAACGGGCGCGCCGACGTCAATCCGCGGCGCTTATCGAACCATAATAACATAACACGGAAAACGACCCACGGCCCGCGCCGGCGAGGCGGGGCCGCGGGGCGACGGCGGGGGTCAGAGCGAGTACTGGGGGATCTTGAAGGTCTCGCCGTCCTTCATCGCGGAGAGGTGGGCGTAGTAGCCGGGGGTGGTCATGTTCAGCGCGTCGATGACGTCGACGGCGGGCTTGCGGCCCCGGAGGATGGAGTCGATGAAGTCGTCGCCGAGGTAGCCGTGCGAGCCGCCGTGCCCGCCCGGCTCGACCCCCGGCGGCAGCGCGTGCTTCTTGAGCTGGAGGCCGTTGGCGATCGCCTCCTCGTACCGCTTCTGGCCGGTCGCGTCGCCGACGAACTTCTGGTTGTAGCCGGCGTACTCGCCGCGGATGCGCCCGGCCTCCAGGTACTCGCCCTGCGAGCCGCAGATGATCATCCGGGCGATCCCCCCCTCGGCGGTGCGGAACGTGCCGACCTCGGAGGTGAAGACGTTGCCGATCGCGTTGGGCTTCCGGAGCGCCTCGTCGAAGGGGGCGGTCCCCTGGCACGAGACGTCGACGAGGCTCTTGTGCGTCACGCCGACGTAGTAGGCCGTCGCGTGGGTGGGGTACCACATCGGGCAGCCCTTCTTCCGCCAGTCCTTGTACGAGCCCAGGCTCGGCGCGCCCAGCGACTTCGGGTGGCAGTACTCGCCTTCCGCGTAGACGATCCGGCCGAAGACGCCGGCGGCGTAGAGCCGCTCCATCGCGTAGAGGTCGTCGTGGAACTGCGAGGTCTCGAACAGGGCGTAGACCAGCCCCGGGTTCTTCTTGCAGCACTCCAGCAGCCGCTCGGCGTCCTCGATGTCCCCGCGGAACGCCGGGACCGCCGTGGCGACGTGCTTCCCGTGCTCCATGCAGAGGATGGCGTGCTTGGCGTGGGCCGGCGCGTCGGTGGCGCAGTAGATCGCCTCGATCGTGTCGTCCTTGACCATCTCCTCCAGCGAGGGATAGGTCTTCTCGCACTTCGCCAGCCGGGCCATCTCCGAGCAGCGATCCGGGTACAGGTCGCTGACGGCGACCAGCTCCACGTTGGGATGGTGCTGGAGGCCGAACTCCAGGCCGAACTTGCAGACGCCGTGGCCCACGATCCCGACGCGGACCTTGCGGTCGCTGAAGGGCTTCCACTCCTTCGTCCGGTCGTAGTCGGTCTGGGTCTGGTCGAAGCCGGGGATCGTCTTGTTGTCCCGCGAGGCCCCCAGGGCGGAGGTCGCGGCCGCGGCCGCCGCGGAGGTCGCCAGGAAGGATCGGCGGGAGAGGGGATTCATGGCGGGCTCGTCCTTTTATCGGGGCGAGTGACGAACGGGGTTCGGGACGCGGCGCCGGGCGCGGCCCATCGCCCCCAGGATGGGGCCGCGCAGCGGCCGACGCAACCCGTTTGCCGCGCCAGGTCCCCGTGGCGCCGGCGCGACGAGGGGGCCGACGACGGGCGTTGCCTGGCGGATCGCCAATCACCCCCCTTTTTTACAATCCGCCCGAAACCGCCTTGGCGAAACGCGGGAAATCGGCAGACTTCCCGACGATGGGAGGGATCCGGCCCGGGGGCGGCTCGCGCCGACTCGGAGGATCCCGGCGACGCGGGCGGGGGGACCATGGCACGATCACGGACGCGGGCGAGGTCGCGGGCGGGTCGGGCGGCGGCGCTGGTGACGGCGGCGGCGCTGGCGACGGGCGGATGCTCCACCGTCCGCGACACCTGGCCCGTCCCCACCAGCCTCATCAAGGACGACCCGCGCACGGCCCTGCTGCGCGTCGAGCAGATGATCGACGGCCTGGACCGGAGCATGACCCAGCAGGGGACCATCGGCGTCAAGTCGCCCGACGTCTGGGGGCAGGACCGGCTCGCCAAGTTCCGCTCCGAGTACGAACTCCAGATGGCCCAGTGGCTCAAGACCGGCTTCAAGGGGGTCATCAACGCCTCCATCAGCCGGAGCGAGGCGCGGGCCCAGCGCCTGCAGCTCGCCGGGGGCCTGGCCGACACCGCGTCGACCACCACGACCACCGACGGCAAGACCACGACCACGACCGCCGAGGACGACCGCACCAAGGCCCTGCTCTCGCTGCTGGCGAGCCAGAGCGCGGCGACCGCCGCCACCGCGGCCCAGGCGGCGCTGCCGGCGGGCAAGGAGGCGGGGCCCATCACCGCGGATCCCTCGGCCGGCGGGATGCTGGAGCCGACCGTCATCCTGGACGAGCATTCGCACTACCTCAACCACCTGAACCAGCTGCGCCGGATCAACGCCGGCGACGACCTCACCGACCGCCCCGGGTACGGGCTGTACCTGGTGCGGATCCCGGTCACGCTCTCTCCGGGGCCCAAGAGCCGCAAGGGGAAGGGGGCCATCATCACGGTCTCGGCGAAGTCGCTGATGGACCGCGACACGATGCGCTACACCCTGCGCAACGCGGTGATCAACGAGGCCGTCGCCAGCCTCACGCACGCCATCTGCGACGGCGAGGACGTGAAGGAGGGCCCCAGTTCGGGATCCGGCGTCGGGCCGCTCGCCCTGATCGCCGCCTCCGACGCCCCTTCCTTCTACGGCGTCGAGAACATCAGCCACCTCCGCGAGGAGGCGCGCGCCCGGCTGTCGCGCGAGCTGGCCGACGAGCCCTACCACCGCGCCGCGAGGATCTCCCAGTGGCTCCGCGGCGAGCTGGAGGCGTCGTACGCGATGCTGGAGCAGGAGGCCGCCTCGGGCGGGTCGCGGGCGGCGTCGGGGCAGGCGAAGGCGAGCGGGCAGGGGGACGCGCGCCCGTCGGAGTCCGACCCCTTCGAGCCCCTGGGGGCGCTGCTGGCCCGTCGCGACTACGTCAAGATCGCCGAGATGCGGCCCCGGACCGCGCCCGGCGAGCCCGGCGTGATGATGGCGTCCGGCGACGGCGCCGGGGCGATGGAGGTGGGCGCCGACCGCCGTCGGACGCTCGCGGCGCTCGGGTTCGTGCTGCGGCTCCAGGCCGCGGCGCTCAACGCCAGGCTCAAGCAGGACGTGCTGGACCAGGTGCCGGAGTATCACGACTTCGACCGTCGCGAGGAACTCCGCCGCGCCAACTTCTTCGACCCCGAGGGGTCGGTCCGCGCCTTCGAGATCTTCCGCCGCTACACCGACGCCAAGTGGCCGCTGCGGGTCTACGCCATCGAGCCGGTCATCGCCCAGCAGAACGTCGCCGACTCGGTCGCGCGGCGATCGGCCACGGGGCTGGACCTCGTCGGCGGCGTGCCGGCCCTGGGGCCGCTCCGCGCCGCGGGCATCTTCTCCACCAACCGGGCGCTGGCCGAGGAGGAGGCGGCCATCCGGCTGAACCCCACCATGGTCGGCTTCGGCGCGGGGGAGAACACGTTCGGCTGGGTCTTCTACCCCAGGCTCCAGACCTCGGCGACCGGGCGCGTCGGCGTGGCCGCCGTCTCCCAGATGCTCCGGAACAACCTGGGCGACGGCGAGCGCCAGCAGAGCATCGAGCCCGGCCAGCGCGAATGCACGGCGCTGATCGTCATGCCCAACTTCGTCCCCAAGATCGAGTTCGTCACCGTGGCCAACTGGTTCCGGTCCGGCGACCTGGACGGCCGCACCGCCGTCATCGAGAAGGCGTCCGACCTCGGCGCCCGGCTCGTCGAGGCCGAGCAGGCGCTCGACGACCTCAACAGCACCGGCGCGTTCGCCTACAGCCGCCCCGAGGAATTGCAGGTGGCCGTCGAGCGGCTCAACCAGCTCAAGAGCCTGATGCCGACCCAGCGGCTGGTGGTGCGCGTCCCGTTCTCGGCCGAGCACAACGACTCGCGCGTCTTCTGCTCGCGCGGGGGCCAGCTCCGCCCCGAGCTGACGGCCTGGCACGGCAAGCCGCCGGAGGAGGGAGAGGAGTCCACCATTTTCCTCGAAGGCAAGAACTTCAGCGTCCACGACACCCACGTCGTCGCCGGGGGCAAGACGGCCGAGTCGATCCTGGTCAGCCGCAACGTGATGCAGGTGACCATCTCCCGGGACGCCCGCGCCACCCCCAACGCCGACGGCGCGCCCCTGATGGCCATCAGCGTCGCCACCCCCAACGGCACCTCGAACTCGCTGCTCATCCGCACCTCCCCGCGCGGCGCGGACCGTCCCGCGGAGCAGCCCCCGCGACCTTCGCCCCCCGCCCCCCACCAGACCGCGCGTGCCGCGCCGACGCCCCCCCAGGAGATCGAACCCCCGGCCGAGGCCCCGGCCAAGGTCGACGCGGCCCCGCCCCCCACGCCCCCCGCCGACCCCGGCGTCCAGCAGGCCGCCGACGCCGCGGCAGCGCCGCCGAAGTGACCGCCAGCCCCGAAGCCGGGGGGCCACGCGCCGTCCCGGCGGAATATTCCGAGAATTCGCGCGAAGTTGCGAGGCGCGGCTGGGGCAGTCCGTCGGCGCGTCTCGAAGTTGACGCGTCGGCGACGTGGCCTAACAAATCCCGCATCGGGACCGCAACCGACTCGGACGAAATCTGTTGCAACGAGCGTTTCGCGCAACGCCTATTCCAGCGTCTATTAATGATTACGGACATCTCCTGGTCGGATGACGCACGGAATCACCCAGGCGCGTGCGCAATCAGGCGGCCTTCGATCCTAGCATCTTGATGATTCCGTAAATTCCGCTTAAACTTAGTCGGGCCGGGGATTCCGCCGGCCCCCCCTCTCTAGGCCCGATGTCCGCGACGTCGACCCTTCATGGGTCAGCGGACGAGGTCCTGCTCATCCCGTACCTTCGTCCAACCCGCCTGACCACGGAAGCACTCCCATGCAACCACGTCGTCGTGGATTCACGCTAATCGAGCTCCTGGTGGTGATCGCGATCATCGCCGTGCTCATCGCCCTGCTGCTGCCGGCCGTGCAGAGCGCCCGCGAGGCCGCCCGCCGCGCCCAGTGCACCAACAACCTGAAGCAACTTGGCCTGGCCTCGGCGAACGCCGAGTCGGCGACCGGGGCGTTCATCCCCGGGTTCGGCCCGGACTACAATTTCGCCCGCTTCGGCGGCTCGTGCGGCGCGCGGCCCAACGTGATGGCGCAGATCCTGCCGTACCTGGAGGCGGGGAACGTCCACAGCACGTTCAACTTCGAGTGGTGCATCAACCTGTACGGCGCCGGCACGGCCAACCAGACGGCCCAGTCGCAGATCGTCGCCGCGTTCGTCTGCCCGTCCGACCCCTCCACCACGAAGTTCTTCGACCTGGGCTACACCAACTACTGCGCCAGCCTCGGCGCCACCGCCGCCCAGCGCCTCGGGACCACTGCGGCCTCGTTCGAGAGCGTCACCTCCCGCGCCGGCATCTTCAACGTCACGGGGTTCAACACCTCGTCCTCGGAGTTCCCCAACCGGAACAAGGCCAACCCGGTCACGGTCGCGTCGGTGACCGACGGGACCAGCAACACGGCCCTCTTCTCCGAGACCCTGCGTAGCCACGCGGTCAACACCACCGCCGACGCCGCGGGCTGGACCTCCGGCATCCTGCCGACCAACCCGGTGAACTTCCTCTACATCAGCGACGGCAACCTGGGCGTGGCCCCCAACTGCTACTACGGCGGGCCCGGCTACGCCGGCCGGCTCACCTACCGGGGCCAGCAGTATTACCGCGGCCTGCCGATCAACGGCTACTACAGCCACACCCTGACCCCCAACTCGAAGTGGTTCGATTGCGGCGTGTTCGGGACGGCCTTCAACAACGGCCACATGGCCCCCCGCAGCCGGCACTCCGGCGGCGTGAACGTCGGCTTCGCGGACGGCTCGGTCCGCTTCATCAAGGACTCGATCGCCCTGCCCACCTGGCTCGCCCTGGGCTCCCGCGCCGGCGGCGAGGTCGTCAGCGCCGATTCCTACTGATCCGACGGGCCGCCCACCCGGCGACATCCATCCCACCGGGGGGCGGCCCGCCCGGCCGTCCCCCCTCATCACATCTCGACCACCTCGATCACGGACCGTCGACATGCGCTCCCTTCTCTTCGCGACGCTCACCATCTCCCTCGGGTTCGCCGCCGGCTGCGCCGAGCCGACCAGCGAAACGGTCACGGAGGCCAACCGCGCCGAGGTCGCCCTCAACGACGTCGGCCAGATGTACCGCCAGTACACCTTCGACAAGAAGAAGCCGCCGACCTCCCTCGGGGACTTCGGCCCCTATGAGGTGATGGCCCCGCTCGGACTCCAGGCGCTCCGCGACGGCGACGTCGTGGCGCGCGCCGGCGTCGTCATCCAGGACGTCGAGGAAGGCCCCGCCACCAAGGACCCGGCCGACGCGGTGTTGGCCTACGCCAAGGACGTCCCCACGTCCGGCGGCCCCGTGCTGATGCACAATCGCACGATCCGCAAGATGACGGCCGACGAGTTCAAGTCGGCCAAGATGGCCGGCGACGGCGACATGCCCGCCGGCAAGGCCTCGCCCAAGGGCAAGTGACCCCGCCCGCGACCGCCCGCGCGAACTTCCCCCGACCGCCCGAGCCCGGCGTCGCCCCTTCGATGGGGCGGCGGCCGGGCCGTTTCGTTCGAAGGCCTCGCGGCGCCCGTCGGCCGCGCGATCGGCCCGACGCCTCGGCGATCGAGCCCCCCACGCCCGTTCCCGCCTTGAAATCCCGGCCGCCATCCCCTAAGCTTTTAGGCGACCGCAATCCTCTCTTTCCTCTCCCGCCTCCATGACGGTCCCGCGACTCCTTCATCGGCAAGGGGATGGGCCGTCGCGTCTCCACGCACCCCCAGGGAACGAGAGTATGACGAATCGACGAGGTCGTCGCGGCTTCACGCTGATCGAGCTGCTGGTTGTCATCGCGATCATCGCGGTGCTGATCGCGCTGCTGCTCCCGGCCGTGCAGGCCGCCCGCGAGGCCGCCCGCCGCTCCCAGTGCATCAACAACCTGAAGCAGATCGGGCTCGCCTGCATGAACTACGAGAGCGCGAACAACGTGCTCCCGGCGCACTCGATGAGGACCCCGGTGGGGTCGCTCGCGGGCCTCCCGTACAGCTGGATCCCGCCCATCCTCCAGTATTCGGAGCAGGGGCCCATGTACAACGCGATCAACTTCTACCTGGAGCCGATGGGCTCGGCGATCGGCGGCTACTCGAACTCGACGGCATCCACGGCGAACCTGGCGATGCTGGCCTGCCCGTCGGAGAGCAACCCGCGGGAGCTGCGCGTGTTCGTCGGGAGCACCTACTACGGGTCGACGAACTACGTCGGCAACCTGGGCGGCCCGGGGGTCCTCCAGGTCGCGTCGGGATCGATCATCCCGACCCGGGGCGCCGATTACGGGTCCGGCTACGCCACGGCCACCTGGGGGCCCGTCTCGATCGCCTCGATGACCGACGGCACGTCCAACACGGCCCTGGCCAGCGAGCGGCTGATCGGCCAGAACGTCGTCTTCACCCGCAGCAGCCCGAGCGCCCGCCGCGGGATCTTCACGCCCCCGTCCGGCGCGCCCGTCCCCGGGACGATGGAGAACGCGCTGGCGTTCGTCCAGGCCTGCAACAACATCCCGGGCAGCCAGGGCGTGTACGCGATGCGGACCCCCGGCCAGATGTGGATGTCGACCTATCCCCAGTGGGTCGTGGTCAACGCCTACACCCACTTCGGCACCCCGAACCAGGTGAGCTGCTACAACCCCAGCGACCCGGCGACCAACGCCTCGGCCCCGGCGTACGTCGGCCTGGCCGGCAGCGCCCCGCCGACGAGCAACCACCCGGGGGGCGTCAACGTGGCGTTCGCGGACGGCTCGGTGAAGTTCATCAAGGACTCGATCAGCCCGCAGTCGTGGTGGGCCCTCGGGACCCGCGCCGGCGGCGAGGTCGTCAGCGCCGACTCGCTCTGATCCCATCCGTCCCCGCCGGGCCGCGATCCGGCCCGGCGCCCGAACCCGAGGGCATAGGCACATGACGAATCGACGACTCTTCCTGTCCTCCGTCGGCCTGGCCGTCGCGGCGCTCGCCGCGGCCGGCTGCGGCGACGGAACCCCCGTCCCCCCCGCCGGCTCCGGGGGCGACCTCTCAAACCTCCCCGAAGGCGAGCGCCTCGCGGAGGAGGGCCTGGTGAAGCTCCAGGAGGCCAACGCGAAGAAGGCCGGCTCCCGCAAGAAGGACTGAGCCCGGCCCACGCCCCTCCCCCCGCGCGGGGGAAGGTTGCCCGAGGGGCCGGACCGGAGAAGAACACGCGAGACGGCCGCCGCGATCCAGGGCCGGTCGGATGAGGCTTCAGAGCCCCAATGGTTTTCGCGCCCGTCGTCCCCCCCATCTGACCGCTCCGCGGTCTGCCTCCCCCGCGAGGGGGGAAGACGGTCACGACCCATGCTCCCGTTTTCACGGGAGCATGGGGCCGATGGCACCATCGGGGGCGTCGTTCACTGCTCGGGGCGCAGGAAGAAATCGGCGACGGCGTCGCGGGAGGCGTCGGAGGTCGCGAGTTCGACCAGCCGGGCGACGGTGGCCTCGCGCGCGGCCTCGGGGCCGTCGGCCAGGTCGATCTCGATGATCCGCAGGATGGCGGCCTGCGCCTCGGGGAAGTCGTTGGAGCGGCCTTCGAGCTTCGACCGCGCGAAGGTCAGCTCGTCGCCCCAATCCTCGGCGAGGAAGGGCTGCTCGGAGGGGGCCTCGGACGCCAGGGTCTCCAGCAAGCGGTGCGACTCGTCGGCCGAGACGAGCCGGCTCACCACCCCCTGCGAGCGCGCCTGGAGGAAGCCGATCGGATTGCCGTAGAGCAGGAGGTCGAGCGCGTCCCTGGGGGCCATCAGGCGGGGGAGGTGTTCGATCGCGCCCCAGCCGGGGATCAGCCCCAGCCGCGCCTCCGGCGTGCCGAGTTGCAGCGGGGTGGTCGACGCCAGCGCGACGCGGTGCCGGCAGGCCAGGGCCAGCTCCAGCCCGCCCCCCAGGCACGCGCCGTGGAGGACCGCGGCCGTCGCCGGGCCCAGCCGCATCAGCCGGTCGATCACGTCCAGCCCGCGGCGGACGTAGGCCTCGACCTCCTGGGAGGAGGCCTCGCCGAGCAGGCGTAGGTCGGCCCCCGCGCAGAAGCCCGAGGGCTTGCCGCCGCGGATCAGGACGCCCTGGACCGAGTCGTCCCCCTCGACCTCCGCCAGCCGCTCGTCCAGCTCGTCGAGCGCCGCGCGATCGAGGATGTTCAGCGCCCGGCCGGGCTGATCGAACCAGAGGGTCCAGACGCCGTCCTCGCCCCGATCCCACCGCCAGGCCGCGTCGCGAGCATCCTCGGTCATGTTCATCCCTCGCCTGAGAGTGGGCATCGTCCCAGGTCGGAGACGTGACGGCGGCTGCCGGGCGGGGGCGCGGGGCCCTGGCCCGCCGGGCCGGCCCGCCGGCGGCCTGGGACGGGCGATGGGCGCCCCGTCGGCGGGTCACTGGGATATTACCCTTCGAACCGCCGAGTCGACAGCCTTTCCGGCGAATGATCGCCCCGGCCTCGCGCCGGCCGCCGGCGCAACCGGAGCAAGGTCCTCAGACCTCGTTGGTCAGCGAGTAGATGTTGTGGCCCTCGCGGCGGAGCTTCCCCTCGTCGGCCAGCTCCTCCCAGATGCCGGGGGGGTGGCCGGCGGGGGGCGTGATGCCGCCGATCCGCGACGTCTTGCTGCCGGGGCTCAGGCCCGACTGGTCGTCCAGGCGGGCGAGCTTCAGCCGCTTCTTGAACGCCTTGTACGCGCGCTTGCGTTCTTCCTCGGTCGACATGTTCACGCTCCGAAGTCGGCGGGGGGGGTGAGGGCCCGCGCCGCGATCCGGCCGGCCGGTCAGACGGCGTCGGCGAGGCGACGGCCGATGACGTCGAGCAGGCGCCCGACCTCGTCGGCCTCGAAGTTGCGGTTGAACCGCACGTTGAAGGTCATCTCGTCCGGCTCGGGACGATTGCCGGCCTCGTCGCACATGTGGACGACGACGCCGCGAAACGACGCCCGGCCGAGGATTTCCCGCACGAGTTCCTCGGTCGAGTAGAGCTCCAGCTCGCGAATGGGCATTCTCGTCCTCGGTGAGAATGGGAGACCCGACCGACTCCCGCGTCCGCTCCATCGCGGCCACGCATCCGGCGTCGTCGGATTCGTCACCCACGATCTTAGCGCGCCGCGACGATGCTTGGAAGGTCAACGCCGCGGGGGCATGGCCCTGGATGCTGGGGAATGACGAGGCGCGCCGGACATCGGGGCGGCCATCCCGACGTCCTTCCCCCCTCGCGGGGGAAGGTGACTTGAAGGGCCGGATGGGGGGGGACCAGCGCGTAGGCCGGTGGGATTCGCGAGGGCCGGTCGGACGGGCCTTCGCAACACCAATGGCCTTCGTGCTCGTCGTCCCCCTCATCTGGCCGCTCCGCGGTCTGTCTTCCCCCGCGAGGGGGGAAGACGATCAACGCCGCGGGGGGCGTCGCGCGGAGGTCGCGGCACGGGGGCTGCATCAGCGTGGCGGAGCGTCCGCTCGACCCCGAATCCGACCAGGAGCCCCGACGATGACGAGCCCCGAGGACGACCTGACCGTGGCGATCGCCGATCGACCGGGCGACCCCGACAAGGGGATCGCCGAGGCGCTGGGCCACCTGAACCTGGACGACTTCCGCGACAAGGTGGTCTGCGTCAAGCCGAACGAGACCACGGCCGACCCCGACGACAAGACGGCGTGCACCCAGGCGGACACGCTCCGCGCCACGATCCGGTACATCAAGACGCTGCGCCCGAAGTCGATCGTGGTGTCCGGGGGCTCGGGGGCGAAGCCGACGGGCGAGGTCTTCAAGATCCTAGGATATGACGAGGTGATCGCGGAGGAGGGGGTCGAGTCGTTCGACCACAACAAGCCGCCGTTCATGGAGGTCGACCTGACCTACGGCCCCCAGCGCAAGGTG
Source organism: Paludisphaera sp. (assembly GCF_037189885.1). Taxonomy (NCBI): domain Bacteria; kingdom Pseudomonadati; phylum Planctomycetota; class Planctomycetia; order Isosphaerales; family Isosphaeraceae; genus Paludisphaera; species Paludisphaera sp. Next base: position 3,804 of record NZ_JBBCIR010000068.1, on the reverse strand, counting down.
GTGGTGAACCCGCGGGTGCTGGAGTACGAGCGGGTCGTCTCGCTGGCGCAGCTGAAGGTCCACCGCACGGCGACGGTGACGATGGCGATCAAGAACATCGCCATGAGCTTCCCCTGCGCCGAGTATTACGGCCACTCCCGCGTCCAGCAGGAGTTCCATCCCCACAACATCCTCAAGGATAAGCAGGCGTTCCTGGTGGGGATGGCGCTCCGGTTCCCGATCCACCTGGCGATCGTCTCCGGCCATCCGGCGATGATCGGGACGGGCCCGGTCGGCGGGAAGGCGGTGGAGACGGGCCTGGTGATCGCCGGCCGCAACGCGGTCGCGGTCGACTCGGTGGGGGCGTTCCTGCTCGGCTTCGAGACCAACGGCGTGCAGCACCTGCGGCAGGCCGTGGAGGTCGGCCTCGGCGAGACCTACATGTCGCCCGACCGCGACGGCGGCGAGGGGCGGCTGATCATCAAGGGGCTCCCGGTGAAGGAGGCGACGCGGATATTCCGGGTCGCGGCCTACGGCGAGGCCTTCTGAGCCGGGGCCGGGCGAGCCGATTCACGCCCGCGGGGGGCCGGCGACGGCACCCCCGACGGCCTCACGACGAGAGCGACGACAGCAGGACGTCGCGATAGGTCCGAACCCGAGACCGCTCTTCCCCGCGCTCGACGGCGACGTCGTCGGGATGATCGATGGCGAGCAGCACGCCGTCGTCCCGAATCTCCACCACGGTGACGACCACGTCGTCGCCGATCAGGACGCTCTCGCCCTCTTCCCTGGGGATGATGATCACAGTCCACCTCGCGGCAAGGCCCCATGGTCCGATCCGCCCGACCCGTGGGGGGCGGGGGCGGGCGGTGACGACCACCCGATTGTAGCGAGGGGCCCCCCCCCGTCAATCGACGACCAAGGGCCGCGACGAAGCACCCTGCAACCGTCACAACTTGCGCGATCGTCGCGGCCGATTTTTCGAGATTCGTGACGCCGTGGCGACACCGCGATCCGATTTTCAAGCCCCTCGCCACGACAATTCGTCGCGCTCGCGGTCCTTCGTCCGATCCCCGCCGACGCAGCGCAGCTCGATCGTCGCGCCGGAGCCGTCGCGCGCGGGCTCCAGTCGGCACCAGCCCAGCGGCTGCCTGGCGTCGAAGTGGTACGCCACCGCCGGGAGGTTCACCAGGCGCACGCCGTCGCGCTCGTCCAGCCGCCAGACGTGCGTGTGGCCGAAGACCAGCGCCTTCACCTGCTTGCGGGGCCGAAGGATATCGAACAGCGCGGCGGTGTCCTGCAACGCCCCCGGGCGCGGCCCCTCCGTCGGCGACGGATGATGATGCATCAAAACGACCGTCGGGACGTCGGGCTTCGCGTCGAGGGTCTTCGCCAGCCATCCCCTCTGGGCCTCGCCGAGCACGCCGTCGACCTCGTCCACCTTGTCCAGCGAGTCCAGCAAGACCAGCCGCGCGCCCGCCGCGTCGACGACCGTCGCGAACCGCCCCTCGACGGCCGGGTCGGCCTGGGCCTTCAGGGCCTCGCGGATCGGCCCGCGATCGTCGTGGTTGCCCAGCGTCAGGTGGATGGGGATGCCGCGCTCGCGCAGCGGGGCGAGGAGCTTCAGGAGCTGCGCGTAGTCGCCCGGCTGGCCGTTCTTCAGCGCCAGGTCGCCGACGATGGCGACGGCCTCCGGCGGCGTCGGCTGGGCGAGGATGTCGCCCACCGCGGCGCGGAGGTTGTTGCTCATGTTGTGCGCCCCGTTGTGGACGAACTTGCCGGGGTCGGCGTCGATGTGCGTGTCGGCCAGGAGGGCGACGTAGGGGGCGGGCGCGTCGAACGAGGAGGCGCGGAGGCGGGGCAGGGCGGTCGACGCGCCCCCGACGGCCAGGCCGTGGAGGAACGAGCGGCGCGACGTGGGGGGGAGGTGGATCGGCATGTCGGCTCCCTTGTTGGTAGACTGGGGCGTCCGCCACCGTCGGGGCCGCCCCCCGCCATCTTAACCCCGATCCCGCCGGGAGGCCGCGCCGATGAGTTATGAGGTCGAGGTCAAGTATCGCGGCGTCGATCACGACGCCCTGCGCCGCGCCCTGACGGCGCTGGGGGCCGTGGGCCGGGCGACGGTCGAGGAGGAGGACTCCTACCTCAACCACCCCGCGCGCGACTTCGCCGCCACCGGCGAGGCGTTCCGGATCCGTCGCGTCGGCGACGACAACCGGGTGACCTACAAGGGCCCCAAGGAAGCCGGCCCGACCAAGACCCGCGAGGAGATCGAGGTCCCCTTCGCCCCCGGCCCCGACCAGTTCGACCGGATATCGCGGCTGCTCGACCGCCTCGGCTTCCGCCGCGTGGCCGTCGTCCGCAAGCACCGGACGCCGTTCGCCCTGACCCTCGACGGCCGCCCGCTGGAGATCACGCTCGACAGCGCCGAGGGCCTGGGCGACTTCGCCGAGGTCGAGACCCTCGCCGCCGACCGCGACGACCTCCCCGCCGCCCAGCAAGCCGTCCTCAAGCTCGCCGAGACGCTCGGGCTGACGAACGTCGAGCCGAGATCCTACTTGCGCATGGCGATGGAAAAGCGCGGTCAACTGTCGACATGATCATCCATGGCGGATGAAATTTCGACCGTGTGATCATCGGATCCCGAGGCCTCTCGCGGCCTCCGGGTCGATGGCGCGGATCGCCGCGGCGACCTCGTCCTTGTTGATCAGGTCGTCGTCCTTGAAAAACTCGATCAGGACGGGCAGGGCCGAATCGGCCGGCGGGCCGATCCGCCTCAAGACGGCCGCCGACGCCCCGAGGGTCGAAGGGTCGCTCCGCAGGAGTTCGACGATCGCGGGCACGGCCGGGGCGGCCTCGGGGCCGAACTGGCTCAAGGTTGCCAGGGCCGTGGTCCTCCTGGTGTCACGGGGATCGCCTTGCAGCTCCTTGATCAAGGCGTCGACTCCCTCCTCGCCCCGCGTGATCCGCCAAAGCGCCTCGGCGGCCGCGAGGCGAAGGGAGCCGTCGCTGGAATGGGCGGAGATCCGCTCGAGCGGCTCGACCGCTGTCGCGGCGTCGGGGCCGATTTGGGCCAGCACCCGCACGACCTGGTAAGCGTGGGTCTCGCTCACCAGGGAGAGTTGGTGGATCAGCGCCGGGACGGCTTCCGTCGCGGCCGGCCCGATCTCGCCGAGGGCGTCGAGGGCGGCGTAGCGTTCGCCCCGGTCTCGGGCCTCGGCCCGGCCGATGGAACTGATCAGGACCGGGAGCACGCCGCGGTCCCGGGCGATGCGCCAGAGGGCGGCGGCGGCCACGACGCGATCGGCCGTCTGGGCCGAAGTCGTCATCCGGGACAGCCTCGGGACGGCGGCATTGGCCTCGGGGCCGATCTTGCCGAGCGCCGCGGCCGCCGTCCAGCGCGGGCCGTCGCGGGGGTCGTCAAGCCCCTCGATCAGCGCGGGCACGGCGCCGGGGCCGATCGCGGCCAGCGAATCGGCCCAGGGCAGTGTCGTCGGACGGGAGGCTGTCGTCCTTCGCAGGATCGTCGGGACGGCGGCCACGGAGTCCGGGCCGATCCTGCCCAACGCATTGACCACCGAGTCGGGTACACCAGGCTCGTCGTCCTCCAACGCCCGGATTAGGTCGGGGACGGCGGACTTCGCCGGAGGGCCCATGACGCCGAGATGGTGAACGGCCTGGGACCTAGAGCGGTTTCTCGTCGACTGTAGTGGTTGACGCGGTTATCTTCGTGGGGCTATGGAGGGCCCCGCCTTGAAAGCCTACTCGACCGACCTCCGCGAGCGGGTCGCCGCGGCCTGCGACGCGGGCGACGCGACCCGCGAG
>NZ_JBBCIR010000067.1:0-88996 GCF_037189885.1 Paludisphaera sp. | reverse complement strand
CCCCCCACGCCCCCCCCGCCCCCCTCCGCCCTGACGCCGACGGTCGGCCGGGGTCTCCTTCCCGCGTCGATCGTCGCCGGCAAGCGGGCGAGGCTCCAGCAGATGGTCACGCTCGCCCCGACTTCCGAGGCCGTCGCCGGGAGGGCGAAGGTGGACCTCGTCCTCGCGCCGACCTCGGGGACGGCGAGCGAGGTGACGATCGCCACCGCCGCCCCCAACGTCCGCCTCCAGCCCGGCCGCCAGACGCGCGTCCCCCTCGTCGCCCGCGGCGTCGCCCCGACCGTTCCCGCCGGGACCTACCAAGTCCTCGTGGCCGTCACCGACCCCGCGGGCGGGCGCGCCACCATCGACACCGGCAAAACGCTGGTTGTCCAGGCGTCGTGACGCCGACTGGCCAGGTTCAGCGGCCGTCGAGCCGGCGCTCCATCCGGTAGTTGATGAACCGCTCGCCCCGGGCCTCGACCTCCTGCCTGACGAGGACGGCGAAACCCTGGCTTTCGAAGAACGGGCGGGCCGTGATGCTGACCTCGGAATACACGCGATCGAGCCCCAGGCGTCGGGCTTCCTCCACGACGGCGGCGAGCATGGCCCGGCCCACGCCGAGGCGCTGGCGATCGGCGTGGACGTAGAAGCGGTCGAGGTGGCCGTCGGGCTCCAGGTCGGTGAATCCGACGATCACGCCGTCGGATTCGGCGACGATCGTGAAGCGGTCGGCCAACGTGCTCCAACGGGCAGGGTCGACCGCGTCCGGGGCCCACGCCATGACCTGCTCGCGCGTGTAGTCCCTGATGTTGACGCGACGGATCGTGTCGCGGAACAGGGCGATGAGCGCGGGCAGATCCTCGGGGCGAAATCGACGCAGGGCGACGGTGGGGGTCATGAAGCGGTCTCGGCTGAAAACGCGGCCTGGCTCGAGGGCGTTCACGAACGGCCCCGGGTACCGGAGGGCCGCCGCGAGGCATCGGGTCATCGCCGGCGCAGCTTGGCCCAGAGCTGTCGCAGGTCGTCGCGGCCGGAGGGGGTGAGGACATAGCCGACGAGGTAGGCCGCGACGCCGACGACCAGGTGGACGGCCAGCGGGATGGCGCGAGTGAAGAGGGTCGTCCCGGGGAAGGTGACGGGGAAGGCCTGGGCGAGGAGCCACGTCGCCGCGACGGCCGCCATCGCGCCGGCCAGGGGGGGGGCGAGCGTCCGGCGGAGGAACTCGCGGGGGTCGATCTCCAGCACCCTCGCGACGTAGACGCCGGGGATGATGAGGTTGGAGAAGAAGGTCGTCAGGACCGTCCCCCAGATCACCCCCGCCACGCCGATCTTCGTGGTGAGGTAGTAGCTGACCGGCAGGTTCACCACGGCGCCGGCCATCGCCGCCAGGGCGATGACGGGGATCTTGTTGAAGCCGATCGCCATCTGCACGGGGACCGAGAGCACCAGCGGGATCGCGGCGGTGAGGAACAGCCGCATCAGCGGGGCGACCTCGGCGGCGGGCTGGCCCAGGCGGTCGCCCACCCAGAGCGTCAGGAAGGGCGTCGCGTGGATCCAGGCCAGCAGGCCCAGCGGCAGCACGGCCGCCAGGTGCATCCGTGTGCCGTCGTACTTCAACCGCTCCAGGGCCTTCAGGTCGCGCGCCGCGGCCAGGCTGGCGACGGCCGGCATCACCATGTAGGCCAGCATCCAGCCCGTCTGGCGGAGCTGGAAGAAGGGCTTGCCCACGGTGCTGTAAACCGCGTTCGCCTCGCCCGGGTTGGGGACCACGAAGCCCAGGATGGCGGCGTCGATCTTGTCGGCGATCACCACGCTGAGCTGGATCAACGCCATGTAGAAACTGACGCGCCCCAGCGCCTTGAAGTCGGACCACCGCGCCCCGCGGAACGTCAGCCTCTGCCCCAGCTCTCGGGTGAGGACCCAGACCGCCGGCACCAGCGACAGCCCCACCTGGATCGCCATCTGGATGACCACGACCCAGAAGAACGGCACACCGCTCTTGAGCCCGATCAGCAGGGCCAGGAACCGCAGGATGACGACGAAGATCTCGATCCGGGGGATGAACTCGTACCGCCGCGCCGCCTGGAGGACGCTGGAGACGACCACCGAGAACCCGTAGCAGGGCGCCGTGAGGATCTGGAGCCACAGCAGCCGGATGATCAGGTCATACGACGACGTGCCGTGGTACTTCGAGTAGGGCATCCCCAGATAGGCGATCGCCAGCAGCGCCAGTATCTGGATCAGCGCCGTGGCCGTGTAGAAGTTCAGCCCGCAGGCGACGGCGCGGTCGACCCCCTCGCGGTCCCCCCTCGTCCAGGATTCCGAGATCTGGCGCTGGAGCGCGGAGCTGACGCCGAACTCCAGCAGCATCTGGAGGAAGCCGAAGTTCCAGGCGAAGTCGTAGGCGCCGAGGTCGTCCCGGCCGACGGCGTCCAGGATCAGCCGGGTCGTCCAGAGCGAGAAGACGATCTGGAGCGGGACCCGCAGGGCCAGCCAGAGCGTGCCGCTGAGGAGACGCCCCAGGACGGGGGGGAGGGCTCGCGGCGGCGCGGGGATCGTGGGTGCCGTGCTCACGGGGTCCTTCCTCGGCGGCGGCGAAGACAATCCGATGCGCTCCGCTGGCTGGTTGGCAGGCGGTATCCTATCCCCCCGCGCGACCGGCCGAAACCCCAAACTCGCCCGGCCGGCCCGGGCGACGCCGCCCCCTCCCCGGACTCGCGCCCGCTAGAACAGCCCGGCGATCGGGGTCCCGTGATAGACCTGATGGGGGCGCCCCAGATCGTCCTCCCACGCGGCCGTGGCCGGGATGCCCAGCGAGCCGTAGATCGTCGCGGCCAGGTCCTCGGGCGTCTTCGGGTCCGACGTCGGGTGCCCGCCGATCCGGTCCGACGAGCCGATCACCCGGCCGCCGACCACGCCGCCGCCGGCCAGGAAGACCGTCTGGACCCGGCCCCAGTGGTCCCGCCCCGGCAGCTTGTACGCCGAGGGGAGCGTCGAGATCCGCGGCGTGCGCCCGAACTCCCCGGCCATGACGATCAGCGTGGAGTCGAGCAGCCCGCGGGCGTCCAGGTCGTCCAGCAGCGCCGAGACCGCCCGGTCCGTCGGCGGCAGGAGGTTGTCCTTCAGGTGGGGGAAGGCGTTGCCGTGCGTGTCCCACGTCTCGTTGTTGCCGAGGTTCACCTGCACCAGGGAGACCCCCGCCTCGACCAGCCGCCGGGCCATCAGCAGCGACCAGCCGAAGGAGTTCCGCCCGTACTCGTCGAGCACCTTCGGCTCGGAGTCCGAGACGTCGAAGGCCCGCCGCACCTTGGCGTCGGTCAGCAGGGAGACGGCCGCCTGGCGGCGCGCGTCGAACGCCGCGGTCGGGGCCGAGGCCTCCAGCCCGGCGCGCTGGCGGTCGAGCTGGGCGAGCAGCCCCAGGCGACCTTCCAACCGCCCGCCGCCGAGCCCTTCGGGGAGCGTCAGGTCGGGCACGTGGAATCGCTGGCGGGCGGCCGTCCTCGGCCGGTCCTGGTGGTCGAACTCGTACTCCGGGAACGCCCCGTACGCCTTCGGGTCGAACGGGGACGCCTCCACGAACCAGGGATCCCGGCGAGGCCCCATGATCCCGGCGAACTGGCCGGGGATGACCCGCCCCGTGTTGTGGACCAGGCGCTCCGGCAGGACGACCGCCGGCGGCAGGTTGCCCCTCGGCCCCGACACGGCCCCGACCACCGAGGCGATCGAGGGCCAGTCGGTCGAATTCGGCTGGTTGATGCTGAAGCCGGGGGGCAGGATCGACCGCCCGGTCAGCATGACGTGGTGGCCCGCCGAGTGGTCGTTGTGCGGGTGGGTCAGCGAGCGGACCATCGACCAGAGGTGGCTGCGCGCGGCCAGGAGCGGCAGGTGCTCGCAGATGTGGACGCCGGGCGCGCGGGTGGCGATCGGGCGGAACTCGCCGCGGATCTCCTCGGGGGCGTCGGGCTTGGGGTCGAAGCTCTCGTGCTGGGCCAGGCCGCCGGAGAGGAAGATGAAGATGACCGATCGCGCCCGGGATCCGGGGGGCGATCCGGCCGCGCGGAGGCCCTCCAGGTGGTCGAGGCCGAGCCCGAGCAGGCCGACCGCCCCGGCCTGGATGGCGAGCCGCCGGGTGAACGTCGGGTGTAGGGGCGTCGCGTCCGTCGGGGTCGCGGGGAGGCGAGTCATGGCGTCCCTCCTCGTCGCCTCCCCGAGAGGAGGCGGCACGGGCCACGGCGGCCGAGACGGCCGCCACGCCGGGCGATCGTACACGACGGGCGCGCGCCGGGCCAGGACCAATCCATGAGCGATCACGCGGGGCGGGGCATCCCCGCGATCCGACCCTCAGGGGGCGTCCGGGCCCGCCGTCGAGGCCGGTTGGGCCCGTTCCAGGCGTTCCAGGCGACGTTCGAGCTGCTCCAGCCGCTCGGCCGCGGAGGGGCGAGGGGGGGCGACGGCGGACGTCGGCGTGACGACGGGGGTCGCGGGGGGGGTCGATTTCTTCCCGGCCAGGGCCGGCGGCTCGGGGCGGCGGCCCGCGCGGATCCAGACGCTGCGCTGGGGGGCCTGGGGGCCTGGGCCGTCCCGGACCACCTCCAGGCGGACGAACTTCCCGGCCGGGGTGAGGTCCAGCCGCTGGGTGAGATCGGACGACGATCGGATCGGCCGGCCGTCGAACGAGACGACGCGCTCGCCCGATTGCAGCCCCGCGCGGTCGGCGGGGGAGTCCGGGAGGACCCCGCGCAGGGGGGCCCCCTCGGGGGCGGTCGGGTCGCCCGCGTCGGGGGCGAGGCGCACGCCGAGGTACGCGCGGTCGACCCGCCCGCGCTCGCGCAATTGCTCGCCGATCCAGGTCGCGTCGTCGGCGGGGATGGCGAAGCCGAGGTCGTGACCCCCCGGCCGGTCGACGGCGTGGGCGTCGACCCCCCGCACCAGGCCCAGCCACTCGCCCCGGGAGTTCACCACGACGGCCCCGGTGTCGCCGGGGGAGATGGGCGAGCGCACCTGGATCAGGCCGTTGATCTGCCGATCCTGGATCTTCAGCGAGCGGTCCAGGCCGGAGATCTCCCCGCGGGTGATCGAGTGCCCCAGGCCGAACGGGTTGCCGACGACGAACACCCGCGAGCCCAGCGCGGGGCCCTCGACGGCCGGCTCGATCGGGCGGAGGACGCCGGCGGGGATCTCCAGCAGGGTGAGGCCGGTCTCGGGATCGGCGGCGACCCAGCGGGCGAGGAGCCGTCGGCCGAAGGCGTCCCGGGCGACGATCGGGGCCGACCGGGGGCGGTCGATCCGCACGGCCAGCACGTCGCCGCGGCGGCCGTCGACCACCACGCCCACCGCCGCGCTACGCTCGTCGTCGGGGGCGCCGGCCTCGGTGTACTCCAGGGTGACGACCGATTCCCGCGCCCGGCCCGCGGCGGCGGCCGTCCGCCGCTCCAGCCGCTCCAGGACGGCGAGGAGGGATTCGTCGTCGCCGCCCTCGTTCGCGCGCCCGGCGGCGGGTCGCTCCGGTTCGGCCTCGGCCGGGGCGTCCGGCGGCGGCGCCGGGGCCGGCCGCGGCGATCGGACCGCGAGGGCCAGCGCCGCGAGGGACAGGCCGCCGGCGAGCCAGAAGACCAGGCGGTTCCGGGCCGAGGCGTCCATCGAGGGGCGGATTCTCCGGGCGGTTCGGCCCCGGTCGGGCGTCAGTAGGTCGGCCGGTCGATCCGGGCGTCGGGGGGCATGGGGATGCCGCGGTCCAGGTCGAAGCGGACGGCCGGCGGCGTGTCCGGGGGGGCCGTCGGCCGGGGGGCGTCGATCGCCCGGCCCTCGGGGTCGAGGAGCGGGGGCGCGTCGAGCAGGGCCAGGTCGGTGGCCTCGGACGGCCCCTCGTCCGGGAATTCGGGCTGGAGCGGGGCGTCGGCCAGCGAGGAGGAGGGGGCGGGGGGGGGCAGCGGAGCCGAGGCGGCCTCCATGCGCGCGGCCGACTCCTCGCGGACGCGCTCGGCCAGCGGCAGGCCGACGAACAGCGTCAGCGACGCGGCGACGGCCAGCGCCCCGACGGGGGCCCCCAGCGACCAGGGCCGGGACGCGGCCCCCCGGCGCGGTGAGGCCGACTCGGCGGCGATGCGGGCCTGGAGGGCGGGCCAGAGCGAGGGGGCGCGGGGGTCGACGGGCGACTCCGACGCCGCGGCGGAGAGGGCGTCCATCGCCCGCGCCAGGCCGTCGCGACGGGCGCGGCAGGGGTCGCAGCGGTCCAGGTGGGCCTGGACGGCGTGGCGCGCCTCGCCGGCGTCGCCGGGCGCGGGGTCGTCCCCGGCCGCCACCAGCGGGAGGCGGTCGCGGACCCAGTCACAGGCTCTCTCGTCCGGCGTTCTTCGCATGGTCGGTCCTCAGCCGTCCCTGGCCGCTCCCCGCGCCGCGTCCTGCCGGCGTTCCCAGATCTGGCGGAATTTCTCCCGCGCCTTCGACAAACGCCAGCGGATCGTCGCCTCGCGCCTCCCCACGATCGCGGCCACCTCCGACGACGAGAACCCCTCCAGGTCGCGGAGCACCAGGATCGTCCGATACGAGACCGGGAGCTGGGCCAGGATGAACTGGACCTCCTGCGCCAGCTCGGCCCGGACGCGGGGGTCGGGGTCGGGCGGGTCGTAGGGGGAGCCCCCGTCGCCGTGGACCCGATCGATGGAGCCCGGGGTCGGGTCGTTCCGCCGGCGGCGGAGGTGGTCCAGGCCCAGGTTCACCCCGATCCGGAACAGCCAGGGGCCGAACCGCCGGCCGGCGTCGAATCGGTCCAGGCGGTCGTACACCCGCAGGAACGTCTCCTGGGCCAGGTCGCGGGCCGCCTCCGGGTCGCGCGACAGCCGCGCCAGCACCCGGATCAGCTTCCGCTCGTAGCGCCTCACCAGCACGCCGAAGGCCGCCTGGTCCCCCTGACGGGTCCGCTCGACGAGCCAGGCGTCATTCAGGCCCGACTCGTCGTCGATCGCCGGGGGGGCGTCCGACGGAAGTCGGATCGGCACCCCGGCGCGCGTCGCGTCTTCCTCGTCGCGGGAGGGCCCGGCGGGGGCGTCCGGCGTGGGGGGGGCGACGTCCTCGAGCCGTTTCCGCATCGCGTCGCCTCTCCCAGGAGATGGTACGCCCCGCGCGGGGGATCCGTTGGAGATTTCGCCGGCCGATTTCCCGGCGGCCCGCGCCCCCGCATGATCGAGCCGGCGCGGCCGATTGTCAACACCGGCCGCGAGGGGGGCGACGGCGGGTCAGCCCTCGTCGTCGGCGGAGTCGGAGAGCGGGGCGACGTGGACCTCCAGGTTCAGCCGCCAGCCGATCTCGCGGAGCCCCTCGGCCCAGGCGTCGCCGAGGCCCGGGGGGACCAGGACCAGCGCCCGCATGGAGAACAGCGGGGAGCCGCTGGTGGGGGCGGGGCCGGACTCGGAGTCCATCTCCTCGACGCTGATCCCGTGGGAGGCCAGGTGGCGGGCGACCTCGTGGATGATCCCCTCGTGGTCGGCGCCGTCGACCTCGATGTGGTACGGATCCCAGCCGGCGGCGCCGTGGTCGGGCTCCGGGCGGGCGGGGACGACGGCCGCGCGGTACCCCTTTTCGACCAGGCCCGCGAAATCGGTTTCCAGGCCCTCGGCCTTCTCCTCGGGGATGGAGACGAGCATCAGGACGGCGAACTCGCCGCCGAGCCGCGTCATGCGGCTGGTATCCACATTGCCCCCCCGGGCGAGGACCACGCCGGTCACCTCCTCGACGATCCCGACCCGGTCGGGCCCGGTCACGGTCAGCACGAAATTCCGGGCCATCGGCGGCGACTCCCCGCGTCCGGCCGGCGGCGGGCCGCGCCGACACGCCTCGGGCCACGCCCCCGCCTTCCGGACCCCGGCGAGCCTACCGCGCGGGGGCGCGGGCCCGCAAGCTTCCGCCGCCGCCCTTGTATGGCCGAGCGGCCGGCCGCTAGAATCGCCCCGGGGCTCGGGACAGTCGCGAGCCGCGCCTCCCGTTTCATGCAACATGAGTGTGCTAATGTCCTTGTATAACGACGCCTTCTACGCGAACCAGTCCGAGGGCTCCGTCAGGTCGGCCAGGGTGGTCGTCCCCCACGTGGTCTCCCTGGTGAAGCCCCGGAGCGTCGTCGATGTCGGCTGCGGCGTGGGGACCTGGCTGAGCGTCTTCCGCGACCAGGGCGTCGAGACGATCCTCGGGATCGACGGCGACTACGTCTCCCGCGAGAAGCTGCACATCCCGGCCGACCGCTTCCTCCCCCGCGACCTGACGGCCCCCGTCGGGATCTCGGAGAAGTTCGACCTGGCCGTGTCGCTGGAGGTGGCCGAGCACCTCCCCCCCGAGGCGGCCGAGGGCTTCATCGACCAGCTCACGGGCCTGTCCGACGTCGTGCTCTTCTCCGCCGCGGTCCCCGGGCAGGGGGGCAGGAACCACATCAACGAGCAGTGGCAGAGCTACTGGCGCGGGCTGTTCGAGCGCCGCGGCTACGTCGCCGTCGACTGCCTGCGGGCGCGATACTGGACGGACGCCTCCATCGTGTCCTGCTACCGCCAGAACATCATCATCTACGCGCGCAAGGAGGCCCTGGAGGCCCTCCCCGAGCTGCGGGCGGAGGCCGAGCGGGCCCCGGGGACGCCCTTCGACGTCGTCCACCCGGAGATCTTCAGCTTCGCCCTGCGCCTCCGAGACGGCGTCCGCCCCTCGCTGGGGATGCTGGCCCGCCGCTTCCCCGGCGCGGTGGTGGACTCGGTGCGCTGGCGGTTGGGGATCCGCGGCACGGCCTGACCCGGGCCGCGGGCCCCCCGCGGCCTCACTCCGAGGCCGCGGGCCCGACCTGGCCGGGCGACGCCAGATACGCGAAGAGGTCGCGGATCTCCTGCTCGGAGAGCGTCTCGAGCTGCCCCTCGGGCATCATCGAGACGTTCGACCGCTTCACCTCCTCCACGTCCTCGGCCGGGATCAGGACCAGCTCGTTGGCGGTCTGGATGGTCAGCACGGCGTCGGTCTGGGAGCGCAGGATGCCGGAGACCAGGCGGCCGTCCGCGGTGGCGACGTTCGTCACGGTGTACTCGTGGGCGACCGTCGCGCTGGGGTCCAGCACGTTCTCCAGGATGTAGTCCGCGTTGGCGCGGTCGGACCCGGTCAGCTCGGGGCCGACGTCGCCGCCGGCGTCGAACAGCTTGTGGCAGGCCTGGCACGTCCGCTCGTAGGCCGCGCGGCCGGCGACCGGGTCGGCCTGGCCGGAGCCGAGGATCGCCTTGTACTTGCCGATCAGCGCCGCCTTGTCGGCCGAGGTCGCCCGCGCGGTCCCCCACACGGCCTCCAGCCGCTTCGACAGCGCCGCGTCGCCGAGCGCCTGGATCTGGCGGGCGACCGTGACGCTCACCTCGCGGCGCGGGACGACGCCCCGCTCGATCGCGTCGAGCAGGGCCAGCGCCCAGGCCGGGCGCGAGGCCAGCGCGGCGACGGCGTCCTCGCGCTCCGCCGGCGAGAGCCGCGCGTAGCGGTCGAGGAGGATCTTGGGGGCGTCTGGCTCGCCGAACGCGGCCATCGCCCGGATGACTCGGGCGCGGAGGGCGTCGTCGTCCAGCAGGCCCGGCAGGTCGCGGCCCAGGCCGGGGGCGCGCCGCTCGGTCAGCGTCGCCAGCGCGGTGGCGCGGCGGTCGGCGCCCGCCTTGGGGTCGAGGAGGAGCGCGCGCAGGGCCTCCACGGCCTTCGGCTCGTCCAGGATCACCGCAAGGAGCAGCGCCTTGTCGAGCAACTCGGGCGACTTCACCGCCGAGAGCCCGGCGTACAGGTCGCTCCAGCCGTCGGGGCGGTCGACCTGCTTGCGGCCCCGCAGGGCGTCGAGCACGCCGTCGAGCACGTCGGAGCGGAGGTCGTCGCGGTCGGAGTTCAACGCCGGCGCCAGCGCGGCGAGCCCCTTGGCCGGGTCGGCGGAGACCAGCCGGCGGGCGAGGAATTCCCGCAGCATCGGCAGCTTGACCGTCGGCAGGACCTCGGTCGCGAATTCCGGCGAGGCCGCCGCCTCGGTCTCGATCGCGTACCAGGTCATCAGGGCGAGCATCCGGTCGCCCGGGTCGATCTCGGCCGAGGCCAGGGCGCGGGCCAGCGGGCGGCGGTATTCGGACGTCGGCATCCGCGACAGGGCCGAGGCCAGCGCCAGGCGCACGCGGGGCGCGGGGTCGCTCCCGGCCATCTCGGCGAACTTGTCGACGACGTCTGGCGGGACGGGCGTGGTCTCGGCCAGCAGCCGCGCGCCCCAGGCCCGCACGGATTCCTCGCGATCGTCCAGCAGGGCGATCAGGTTCTCCACGTCGACCGCGCCGATGGCGTTCAGCGCCCAGAGGGCGCGGAGGCGGCGGGGGGCGTCGGGCGCGTCGGCCAGCATCCGCAGGAGCGCCGCGCGGGCCTCGGGCATGGGGTGGGGCGCCTCGGCGTTGGTGGCCCGTTCCTGGAGCAGCCGCCGCGCGGTGCGCACGTACCACTCGTTCTTGTGGCCCTGGAGGGCGACCAACTCCAGATCGGAGAGCTTCGCCAGGTCGACCTTCACCGGCTTCGCGTCGCCGTGGGTCATCTTGTAGATGCGGCCGTTCTCGCGGTGGGAGCCGTCGGCGTCGTTCTCGTGGCACTCGCCGATGTCGGACCAGTCGGTGAAGTAGACGCCGCCGTCGGGGCCGTACTTCAGCTCCAGGCCGCGGAACCAGACGTCGTCCACGCGCAGGAGGTCGGGCTCGTGGCTCGCGACGTAGGTGGAGCCCTTGCGCTCCAGGCGGTCGTGGTTGACGCGGTGGCCGTGGATGTTGAACGTGAACATGCCGTCGCGATATCGATCGGGCCACTGGTCGCCCAGGTAGATCATCGCGCCGACGTGGGCGTGGCCGCCGCCGGCCAGGCTGTGGCGGTCGTGCCCGGCGCCCTCGCGAGACTCGGTCCAGTGGCCGCCCGCCCAGTGGAGGTGGTCGGCGACGGTGGGGATGCGCTCGTAGGTGTGCGGGTTGAAGTCCTCGCCGAACATCCGGTCGTAGCGCGCCCCGGGGACGACGTGGAACAGGTGGGCGATGACGCAGTTGGTGATGAACGCCTCGCCGTGGTCGTCGAAGTCCAGGCCCCAGGGGTTGGTGGTCCCGTGGGCGACCACCTCGAACTCCTGGCGGACGGGGTGGTAACGCCAGACCCCGGTGTTGATCGGGACCCGACCCGCGGCCGGCGCGCCGGGCTTGCCGACGAGCGAGTTGGAGAGGATGCCGTTGCACCCCCAGAGCCAACCGTCGGGGCCCCACTTCAGGCCGTTGAACATGTTGTGCTGGGCCTTCTCGTCCCAGCCGTCCAGGACGACCTTCGCCGGGCCGTCGGGCACGTCGTCGCCGTCGGCGTCGGGGATGAACACCAGGTTGGGCGTGGCGCAGAGCCAGACGCCGCCGAAGCCCAGCTCGATCCCCGTCAGGCTAGTCCCCCCCTCGAAGAAGACCTTGCGGGTGTCGAACGCGCCGTCGCCGTCGACGTCCTCGAAGATCAGGACGCGGTCCTTCCCGACGGGCCCTTCCAGCCAGATCGGGTAGGAGTAATTTTCGACGACCCAGAGCCGGCCCCGGGCGTCGATCGTGAAGGCGATCGGCTGGACGACGTCGGGCTCGGCCGCGAACGGCTTGACGACGAACCCCGGCGGCATCGTCATCTTCGACGGGGCCTGCGCGGCGGGCGTCGGGGCGTCGTCGTGGTCGAGCAAGTGGCCCGGTTCGTCGCCGCCGGCGATGAGGAGGGCGGTCGCCGCGAGGGCGAGGGGGATTCGTCGCGCGATCATATGACAAGGCTCCACGGCGGGGGGCGCCGGCGACCCACCGGCGAGAGGAACTGCAGACTAACGGCCGTCGCGAGGCCCCGTCAATCGCCGTCCGTCCCCCGCCCGCCTCCCACGCGTCAACGTCGGCGTGGACTGCCGTCTTCCCCGCCGACGAGCCCACGCCGCCCGGCGAGCCGCTCGCCGTCGCTCAGATCTGAGCCATCCCGCCGTCGACGAACAGCTCGATGCCCGTGACGAAGCTGCTGTCATCGGAGGCGAGGAACACGGCGACCTTGGCGATCTCGTCCGGATCGCCGATGCGCCCGAGCGGGATTTGGGAAGCCATCCCCTCCTTGAACCGCCTGGCTTCCTCCTCCGACCCGGCCAGCCCGTCGACGCCGGGCGTGTCGATCGGGCCGGGGCTCAGCGCGTTGACGCGGATCTTGCGGTCCTTCAGGTCTACCGTCCAGGTGCGGGCGAACGACCGTACCGCGGCCTTGGTGGCGCTGTAGACGCTGAAGGCGGGCATGCCCTTGATCGAGACGATCGAGGCGTTCAGGATGATCGACCCGCCGTCGGTGAGCAGCGGCAGCGCCTTCTGGACCGTGAAGAGCAACCCCTTCACGTTGACGCCGAACTCCTGGTCGAAGTGCTCCTCGGTGATCTCGCCGAGCGGGGCGAACCGGGCGCCCCCCGCGTTGGCGAAGAGGACGTCGACGCGCCCGTGCGCCTCCTTGACGGTGGCGTAGAGCCGGTCGAGGTCCGCCAGCCTCGACACGTCGCCCTGGACCCCGATCGCCCCATGCCCGATCTCGGCGACCGCCTTGTCGAGCTCCGCTTGCCTCCGGCCGGTGATGACGACCTTGGCCCCTTCCGCGGCGAATCGCCTGGCCGTGGCCAGGCCGATGCCGCCGTTGCCCCCGGTCACCACCGCCACCTTCCCGTCGAGCTTTCCCATCGGACGGCCCCCATGCTGGTGAAGGATCGGAACGCGGGCTATGATTAGGGGGCGGTTTCCGGCGGGCAAGTACGCACCTTTTCGTAAGTACCCCGGGGGGAGGCGATGAAACCACGGTCCTACGGCTGCGGCCTGGAAGCCGCGCTCGCCGTCGTCGGCGGCAAATGGAAGCCGATCGTCCTCTGGCACCTCGCCGATGGCCCTCGGCGGTTCGGTGAGCTGAGGAGGATGGTGACGGGCATCAGCGAGAAGATGCTGATCCAGCAGCTGCGGGAGATGGAGGCGGACGGGATCGTCGTCCGCGAGGACTTCCGGGAGATCCCGCCCCGCGTCGAGTACTCGCTGACCGAGTTCGGCGTCTCGCTCGGCCAGGCCCTGAGGCCGCTGTGCGACTGGGGCCGGGAGCACATGGAGCGGATAGCCAGGTCGAAGGCCGAGGTCGGATAAGGCCGCGAGAGGCCGTCAAGAAGTTCAAGATGGCTTGTGCTTCGACGGCAAGGCCGGGCCGCATGGACATGGTCCGGCGTGGTCGTCGGGCGTCCCCAGACCGGGTCGTCTGCGCGGCCAGGCCGAGGCGTCGGATTATCGAGCGGACGTCCATGAGAATGCGCGTCGCGAGCGGATCATGCGCGGCATGCCCGCGGTGATGCTTGCGCGATCAATGCGCATGGCGGCCCATGAGATGGATGTCTTGGCGCGATGGATATTGCGTCATGCGCGTCCGTGTCGAATGCCCTTGAGATGGGCGTGTCGGAGGCGAATCGAGAGGGGACTGGAAAGACTATCTGGCCAAGCCAGGCGGCGTCGCGGGCCGGATCGGCGCCGGCCCGCGACGGGCATCCCGCCGGTCAGTCGGTCAGGGCGAAGTCGCGGGTGTTGGAGCCGCGCTCGACCTTGGCCGTGAGGCCGGAGGTCTCGGGGTTCTCGTACTTCTCGGGCGTCAGCCGCTTGGGCGGCGGCGCCTTCTTGGGGATGTAGTCCAGGATGACGTCGTCGCGGGCGGCGACGGTCACCTTGTAGTCGCCGACGATGGCGCCGTCGCCGGGGGCCTCGGTCTGGAGGGCGTAGGTGCCGTCCTCGGCGATCGCGCCGGTGGCGTTGCGGCCCCCCGGCGCGGTCGGCACGAACGTGATCGTCCCCTTCGGGACCGGCTGCCCGTTGTACGTCACCTTGCCATGCACCCGGCCCATCGTCGGGCCCGATTCGCCGCAGCCGGGCAGGGCGACGAGGCTCGCCAGCATCGCGACGGCGAGGGCCGCGGCGCGCGGCACGGGAAGCGTGATCTTCATGATCGGTTCTCCATGGGTGGCGGGCGGGGGATCAGTACGAGTCCGACGAGACGACCTCGCCCATCCCGCGCGTGCTGAGGGCCTGATAGACGGGCATGCTGATGGAGTTCTTGATGAACTTCACCGAGCCGTCGGCCATCAGGAAGTTGCCGCCGCCGGGGTGCTGGCTGCGGAAGCTGTACCAGTTGGTCCAGGCGTCGCGGTTGCTCGCCCCGGTACGGACGTCGATGCTGCCGGAGGCGTTGATCCCGACGCCGGGCGCCAGGTAGTTCAGCGGCAGGGCCGTCGAGCCGACGCTCTGGTTCGCGTGCGTCCAGGCGTTCCAGCGCGTCACCCGCATGATCTGCTCGCCGGCCAGCATCGTGTTCGAGGTCCCGTCGGTGATCTCCGAGAGCTTCACGCCGTTGCACTGCCGCCAGAAGATCCCCGACCCCGTCCCCGGGCTGGGGGGGAACGTCGTGGTCGCGGGGTCGCCGAGCTGCGCGCCGCGGCAGTTGTACCCCTGCGCCGAGCAGAACATCTGGACGGGCTGGCTGTTCGGCGTGTTGCAGGCCAGGCAGTTGTCCCCCAGGTTGCCGACGTACGACGTCCCGGCCGCCGGGTTGTTGCCGATCTCGTCGGCGTTGATCGAGTCGATCGGCTGGCTGGAGTCCGACGGGCAGATCAGCGTGTTCAGGATCGTCGTCCGCACGGTCGAGTTCTGGTGGCCCAGGTACATCGCGCTCCAGTTGCCCAGCGCGTCGGGGCCCCACATCAGGCTGAAGTTCACCGCGTTGTAGAGCGACTGCTGCTCCATCTGCGGCAGGCAGAAGACCAGCCAGCTCGAATTGTTCCAGCTATAGGTGGCCGAGGCGTACGCCGGGTGGAGGTAGAGGTTCGCCGGGAACGATCCCATCACGTCGGCGTAGTTGTGGCAAGCCAGGCCGATCTGCTTCATGTTGTTGACGCATTGCGCCCGGCGCGCGGCCTCGCGCGCCGCCTGCACGGCCGGCAGCAGGAGCGCGATGAGCACCGCGATGATGGCGATGACGACCAGCAGCTCGATCAGCGTGAACGCGCGGCGGCGTACCATGGGAAAGGCCTCCGTTCGGTCGGGAGAGGATGGCGACGGTGGATCGCCGGCTGAGCGGCGACCCGCCTATCCTGGCCGGGGCGACGCTCGGCTTCCAGGAAATTCGGGACGTAGGTGCAGATTTATTATTCTTAACACCGAAAGAATTCGTGCTTGTGCTTGCTGGCGATCCGCGCGTGCCCGGCCGCGCCCCTTGGCCGCCCGCCGGGCCTGTGATAACGTCGGGGGCTCGGCGGCGGTCGTGTTCGCGACGGTTCGGACCCTGGGGGCGATGGCGATGAGGATCAGTGCGGCTTCGCGGCGGGCGTTGGCGTCCGCTTGCCTCTTGCTGGCGGGGGTGATCATGACGCGGACCGACGCCGCGGCGGCGGAGAAGTACTGGGCCTACGTCGGGACCTACACGAACTCGAAGGAGTCCCCCAGCGAGGGGATCTACCTCCTGGAGTTCGACGCCGCCACCGGGGCCCTGACGCCGAAGGGCGCGGCGGCCGGGGCGGCGAATCCGTCGTACCTGGCGGTCCACCCGGGCGGCAAGACGCTCTACGCGGTCAACGAGGTGGGCGAGTTCGAGGGCGAGGAGTCCGGCTCGGTGACGGCGTTCGCGCTCGACGCCGCGACGGGCGCCCTGACCCAACTCAACCAGCAATCGTCGAAGGGCGCGATCCCGTGCCACCTGGCGGTCGACCCGACGGGCAAGCTGGTCGTGGCGGCGAACTACGCCGGCGGCAGCGTCGTCGGCCTGCCGATCGGCCCGGACGGCTCGCTGAAGCCGGCCTCGGCCTACATCAAGCACCACGGCAAGAGCGTCGACCCGGCCCGTCAGACCGCCCCCTTCGCCCACTCCGCGACCTTCGACCTGACGGGGAGTCGGGTCCTCGTGGCCGACCTGGGGATCGACCAGGTGCTGGTGTACGACGTCGACCCCGCCGCCGGCGCGCTGACGCCCCTCGACCCGCCGGGCGTCAAGATCTCCCCCGGCTCCGGCCCGCGCCACCTGGCCTGGCATCCCTCGGGCAAGCACGCCTACGTCATCAACGAATTGAAGAACACCGTGACCGTCCTCGAATATGACGCGGAGGCGGGGACGCTCAAGGTGATCCAGACGGTCTCCACGCTGCCGGGCGACTTCGACGGCACGAGCCACTGCGCGGCGATCTCCGTCCATCCTTCCGGCAACTTCGTGTACGGTTCGAACCGGGGCCACGACAGCCTGGCCGTCTTCACGGTCGACCCCGCGACGGGGACGCTGACGCCGTCCGGCTGGACGCCCACCGGCGGCAAGAACCCGCGCGATTTCGCGATCGACCCCACCGGCCGCTGGCTGCTGGCGGAGAACCAGGATTCGGATTCCATCCTCGTCTTCAAGATCGACCAGGCGACCGGCGCCCTGACGGCGACCGGCGAGCCCGTGTCGATCCCGAAGCCGGTCTGCGTCCGGTTCGTGGCACGACCCACGTATTGATACAGTCGGTCATTTCGTCGGAGCCGAAATGCTATACTGCTCTCTAAGCGGCTCGGACAAGGCACTGATGCAAGTGTGGATGGGTCTAGATATGCCGAAGTGTTGCCCGAGCCTCTTGCAGTCGTATCTCCTTCGATTTTAGTGGGCAAGTTATGAGAAAGTAGTGTTTCAGAGGAGGGCGATTCCTATGGTCGTTTCTACGGCCGAGGTAGAGTGGACGCTTTGCGTAAAATGCAATGCGAAATTAAAGACACGTAATTATCCACGACATCTTAGGAGAGCTCATGGGGTAGGCCGGTCGCCCGGAACTTCGGGAACGGCTCGATCGACTGGATCTAGGGAACTGCTGAAAACCAGTGCTGCTGCGTCGCCACAGGGCTCGCACAGTATACCGAAAGGATACATCGCTTGCCCAAAATGCAGAGTTTACGTTCGCTCGAATCTAATGAAGTCCCATTTATGTGGCGCGCCTCCCGCAAGAACTCGTGCTGTCAACCCTCCGGCTCGCATGACCGCCCTTATTCCCGCTAGATCACAGCCGTATGGTTCAACCGGTCCTCTCGCAAAGGCAGTCGAGTCTGAGGTCACTCCTCATGGTCCAACCGGCCCTCTCGCAAAGGCAGTCGAGTCTGAGGTCACTCCTCGCTTGAAAACTGGGCATCGCGAGGGCGATCATAAATTGGTGCGATGTCCAGAGTGCACATCAGATGTCAAGTTGCTGCGTTTGGAATCACATTTAGTTAAAGTTCATAAGGTTGCCTTGGGTCGAGCTACTGCTTGTTTAGGCTATGCAAAGAAGTTTCTTGCGAAGCATGAGGGCATCAGATCTGAGTCTCAACTGTCGACTGGTGAATCCAGGGCTGCAAAATTAAAAGACCAAAAACCGAAGCTCGATAACTCAGCAAAGCGCAGTCTTGTTGAAGACCGAATCCCGCTTAGTTATGGCGAATTTCTTCATCAGCGCGATATTCTAAAACCGACAATGGTCACTCCATGGAGAGCCGAGAATTCGGCGCCTCGTACGACTTCGCGGTCCCTGCAAGGGACTCCTGCTGGCCGCCACTCGATACGGACGGTTGGGTCGGGTCAGACCAGAAAGAAACACTAAGAATCTATCCCATAAGCGTCGTTTGTTCAGTATTGGGCAGCCGGTTTCCAGTGTACAAATCGGCGGATTCCGGCGAACACGCAGCGGGCAATACTGTACACAAGATGCTTGCGGGACAGTCTCTAGATGCTTGCGGGACAGTCTCTAAGTGCGTCTCACTGTTGCTTGAGAATCAATGACTCAAGTGAAAAGATTGTACTCCGCGTTGTGATAAAGCACAGGGATGTGTAGTGTTGCATGGTGGACGAAGGTAATGTCGATGGTCTTGGGCCCAGGCCCGTCGCGCCAGGCCCGACTGGCCTCTTTGCTGTACGCGCCGGAACAGGTCCGCGAGCGGTCGCGGCGGATCTACGGGGCGATGCTCGACGAATCGCCCCACGTCCGCTCGGGGAACTTCGCCAGCCTGGCCGCGGAGGACCTCGAACGGCTGTTCCGGCTCTACGACGCCGAGTTCTTCCGCGACTGCCTCTCGGAGATGCTCCGGGAGGACTGCGCCTATCCGATGGCCTTCCGGCTCTCGCGCCGGCTGACCCGCGCCGCGGGGCAGACGATGCGCCTGGTGCGGAGGGTGCGCCGGGCGGGACGGATCGTGGAGCAGCCGGAATACGAGATCGCCGTCTCGACCACGCTTCTGTTCAACACCTTCCGCGACGTCGACCGCGAGGTGGTCGTCGGCGGCCTGACCTGCGCCGACCGCCTTGAGGCGCTCCAGCGCATCTTCGAGCACGAGTTGCTGCACCTGGCCGAGTTCCTGGGCTGGGGTCGCTCCAGTTGCTCGGCCGAGAACTTCCGCATGCTCTCGCGGCGGATCTTCGGCCACGAGGGGGTGCGGCACGACCTGGTGACGCCCCGCGAGCAGGCCGCCGCGACGTTCGGCGTGCGCGTCGGCGACGCGGTGGAGTTCGACATGGAGGGCACCCTCCTGCGGGGTCGCGTCAACCGCATCACCCGCCGCGCCACCGTCCTCGTCGAGCACCCCTCCGGCACCCTCTTCACCGACGGCCGCCGCTACCAGACGTTCTACGTCCCCCTGCCGCTCCTGCGCAAGCTGTGAGCGAGGCGTTGCCGCGGGCGTCGGGCGATTCGGCCCCTCGGTTCGGATGCCGCGCCGCGCATGACCGATTACAGGATCTCGACGGCGATTGCGGCGCATCCGGCGAGCTGGATGTCGTTGGTGAGAAACAGGCCGCAGCCGTGTTCGAGGGCGGAGGCCAGGTGCAACGTGTCCGGGAGCTTGATCTTCAGGTTCGAGGCAACGCGGATCATGGCCGCTCGCTCGCAGGAGGCCGGGGTCAAGGGCGGCATCTCGATGGCGGGGCTCGAGAAGAACCGTTGATAATCCGCCAGAGCGGCGGCGTCCCCGGCGCGGAGCGGGCCGATCAAGCATTCCGAGCGGGCCAGGTCGCTGACGGCCAGCGTGTCTCCCGCCGCCTTCGCCGTCGCCAGCCGGGCCACCAGCTTCGGCGCCCAGAGCGGGTTCCTCTCGACGAGATAGATGACGCAATTGGCGTCGAGGCAAATCCTCATCATTCGAGCCCGCGGAGGCGGCGGGACTCCTCCTGGAGCCGCCCGACCTCCTGGAGTCGATCCTCCCAGTGCTTCCTGGTCTCCTCACGCTCCGCTTCGACCTGCTCGGACGGACGGGGCGTGAATCCCCTCGCCTTCTGCCCGGCCCAGAT
Source organism: Paludisphaera sp. (assembly GCF_037189885.1). Classification (NCBI taxonomy): domain Bacteria; kingdom Pseudomonadati; phylum Planctomycetota; class Planctomycetia; order Isosphaerales; family Isosphaeraceae; genus Paludisphaera; species Paludisphaera sp. The sequence continues at coordinate 69,679 of NZ_JBBCIR010000067.1, read as the reverse complement.
GGATTGCATCATGTCCCAGAAGGGATCGCCCGGCGGCAACTCCGGCAAGGACTGAACGATGACCTGGACTCGACCGGGGGGGAGCTTCGTCGGCCCGTCGAGCACCAGCGTCCCGTCGGGCCGCACGGTCCCTTCCATCACGACCTCGCGCGAGTTCATGGGTCACCTCCGGCAAGCCGACCATCGAATTCTACCGAAACAGGCCGTCGGCCGCCGGTGAATACGCGCGTCACTGGCACGCCTTGAGGAACGCGACGAGGTCGGCGAGTTCCTGGGTGGTGAGCTGCTGGTCCAGGCCGGCGGGCATGATGGAGACGGTGCCGGGGCGGATCTCGTCGACGTCGTCGCGGGGGACGCGGGCGACCTGGTCGGCGCCGGTGACGAGGACGTACTCCTCCGGGGTCTCGGCCTTGAGCAGGCCGCTGTACACCTTGCCGTCGGTCGTGGCGACCACGACGGGCTCGTAGCTGCGGACGAAGCTGACGCTGGGGAACAGCACCGCCTCCAGCAGGTCGCGCTCGGTCCGCACGCCGCCGATCCGCGTGAGGTCCGGGCCGACGTCGCCGCCGCGATAGCCCACGGCGTGGCAGGTGGCGCAGGCGGCCTTGTCGCCGTGGAACACGGCCTGGCCGCGCCGGACGTCGCCGCCGGCGATCTTCCCCATCAGCTCGTCCAGCCTCGCCTGCTGCTTGCCGGCCTCGGCGTTGAGGAGGCTGTAGAGCCCCTCGGCCGCCTTGCCCGTCTCCGGGCCGAACTTCGCCAGATGGGTTTTCAACGAGTCGACGCGGAGGCTCGTCCGCGCGGCCGACTCCTTGAGCGCCTCCACCAGCTTCACCCCCAGCGCGTCGTCGGCCTGGGACTCGTAGGGGGTCAGCAGGCGGTCAACCTCCAGGGGGCCGGCGTCCTTGATGATGTCGACCAGGGAGTCGAGCTGGTCGGCCGAGAGCCTCGCGCGGGCGAGGACGTCGGCGGCCAGGCCGCGGGCGGAGACGGGGCGATCGGGGTCGACCTGCTCGGCCAGGAGCGCGAACGTCGCCGGTTCGACCTTCGCCAGCCCGCCGGGGACCGCCGCCAGGGCTTCCAGGCGGGCGTCGGCCGGCAGGTCCTCGCGACCGGCCAGGGCGAGCAGCGGCGCGGCCAGCGCGCCGGCCTTGTCGGGGGCCGGCGTCAGGGCGCGCGTCGCGGCGACGGCGCGGCGGGCGTGGTCGGCGTCGGGGCCGGAGAGCGCGGCGGCCCGCGCGGCGATCCAGGGGGCGGGCACGTCCCGGGGCCGGGCCTGGGCCATCGCCGCCAGGGCGGTGGCGCGGCGGGCGGGCGCGGCGTCGGGGTCGGCGGCGGTCTTCGCGAGGAGGTCCAGCACGGCCGGCGAGGCCGCGTTGCGCGCGAGCTGCGCCTCCAGCCCCGCGCGGTCCTCGGGGGAGAGGTCGTCTCGTTTCAGGCGATCGGCGAAGAACCCGGCGAGGGCCTGGCCCCACTCGGGGCGGCGGCCGATGATCCAGCCGGCGGCCTCGCGGACGCCCGAGTCCGCGTCGGCCAGCATCGCCGCGGTCGCGACCGGGTCCAGCCGCCCGCCGCCTTCCATCTGATCGAGCGCCATGAGCGCGGCCCGCTTCACCTTCGGATCGGCCGAGCCCAGCGCCCCGGCCGTCCCCGCCGGGTCGTTGATCTGGATCAGGGCGTACGTCAACGCGTGGTGGAGGAACCGGTCCTCGGCGGCCGGGTCGGCCAGGGCCTCCAGGACCGTCGGGATCGCCGCCTTGTCGCCGATCCGGCCGATCGCCTCGGCGGCGACCCGACGGTTGAGGATCGAGGGGCCTCGCAGCAGCTCGGCGAGCGCCACGGAATTGCCGGCGTCGCGCGTCAGGCTGGCGACGTTCGCCGCGGCCTGGCGCACGGTCTCGTCGCCGTCGCCCAGCGCGAGGCGGACCACCTCGCGGGCCTCGGGCGCGTCGACCCGGGCCGACGCCCAGACCGCGCCGAGCCGGGCGTCGACCGATCCCGATCCGTTCACGACATCGAGCATGGCCGGCACGGCGGCGGTGCCCATGACGCCGAGCGTCTCGATGGCGCGACGGCGCGCGGCCGGGCGCGCGTCGGCCAGCAGGCCGGCGGCGTCGGCCGGGGCGAGCCCGTCCCAATCGACGCGCAGCCCGTTCGGGTCGTCGACCTTCGGCGCGTCCTTCCGGCGCACGCGGTAGATGCCGCCCAGCTCCTCGGGCCTGTGGAACTGGGACGTGGGGCAGCAGAGCTTGTACCAGCCGCCGGTGTCCAGGACGAGCAGGCTGCCGTCGGCGTCCTCGACCACGTCGGTCGGGTGGAAGTCCAGGTCGTCGCTGGTGACGAAGTCCTGGTCCTCGGTCGTGAACGTCGCGCCGGCGGGCTTCAGGACGTGTCGGCTCACCTTGTGGAGGTTGAACTGGCAGGCGAACAGGTTGCCGCGGAAGCCCTCGCCGAGCGCGTCGGATTCCATGCACGCCAAACCCGATGGCGCCGCCGGGCCCATGTGGAGCAGGGGGGGCATCAGGCCGGGGCCGGTCCACTTGTGCGACGCGGCGTCGAGGACCGCGTTCTCCTTGCCCCAGACGCCGCCGTAAGCCGCGTGGATCAGGCCGTCGCGGAGGCCGCCGCCGGGGCGCTGGAGGAACGTGCAGGAGAGGATTCGCTCGCCGCCGGGGGTGAACGCCACGTCGACCGGGTTGTCCATGCCGCCGGTCAGCACCGGCTCGATCTCCGTGCCGTCGGGCCGCGACCGGAAGATGTGCGAAGCGCTGGTGACGAACGGGGCCGCGTCGGGCGCGTCGTAGGTCTGCTCGGCGAACGCCCCCTTGGTCCAGTAGACGCGGCCGTCGAGGCCGGGGTAGGGGCCGTGCAGGTCGTTGGCGCAGCCGGTGAGGGTCTTGCCGTCGAACCACTCCACGCGCTCGTCGGCCACGCCGTCGCCGTCGGTGTCGGTGAGCTTCCAGATGCTGGGGGGGGCGGCGACGTAGAGCGAGCCGTCCAGCCACATCGTCCCCTCCGGGAACATCATCCCGTCGGCGAAGACGACCCGCTCGTCGAACACGCCGTCGCCGTCGGTGTCCTCCAGGCGGACGATCCGATGCGGCTTCCTGGCGAGCTGTTCCTCCACCTTCTCGTTCGAGCCCGAGGAGTCGGCGACGTACAGCCGGCCCCGCTCGTCGAACGCCGCGGTGATCGGCCGGTCGACCAGCGGCGGCCCGGCGACCCGCTCGATCGTGAAGCCCTCCGGGACGGCCAGCGCCCGCGCGGGGGTCGGCGCCGGCGAATCGGCGGCGAGGAGGATCGGGGCCGCTAGGCCGATCAGGCACACCAGGCCGGTCGGACGACGCGCGTGATTCATCTGCGGGGGCTCGTGGGGGGATGTTCAAGCGTCAGTTGATCGGTTCTATCTCGCCGCCGCGCCCGCGTCAACCGGGCCGGGGCCGGGGGAGGGGCCGGGGGAGCCCGCTTTTCCTGGCATCTCTAGGCGCGTGGGGGCGTCCATGGGCTACGATCTTTGATGGACCAACGAGGGCGCCGGGGAGGGAGACGCCGTGACGAGAGACGCCGAGAGACGACGCCGACGGGGCCGCGCGCCGCTGTGCGAGACGCTGGAGGACCGCCGCCTGCTGGCGGTGTCGCTGGCGTTCGACTATTCGCTGGACTCGGGATTCTTCACCGCGGACCGCCGGGCGGTCCTGGAGTCGACGCTCAACGCGATCGCCTCGCGGCTGGGCGACACGCTGGCGCCGGTCCCCACGACCCGGTTCACGCTGGACACCAACTCGGGCACCCGGACGGTCACGTCCAGCTCGCCGGCCGACGTCGTCAAGGTCTACGCCTACGGCCGGTCGCTGACGGGCAGCATCGCGCAGGGAGGCGCGTATTATTCGGTCGGCGCGGGCAACTCCATGCGGGGCGAGGGGCCCAACGACTTCGCCCCCGACATCACCTACCTGATGTTCGACGACGACGGCTCCACGAACTGGTTCTTCGGGGCCACGACGGCCGGCCTGACGCGGAGCCAGATCGACTTCGTGACCGTCGCTCGCCACGAGTTCCTCCACTCGCTGGGGTTCATCAGCCAGCCCACGTTCCAGGCCAACATGCAGGGCACCTCGTTCGTGGGCGCGAACGCCAGGGCGGCCAACGGCGGCGCCGCCGTGCCGATGAGCGGCTCGCACGTCGCCTCCGGGGTCCGGTCGATCATGAACCCCGTGACGATGGCGGGCCAGCGGTCCGACCTGGGCGAGCTGGAATGGGCGATGCTCAAGGACATCGGCTGGAGCGTCGTCCCGCCGTCCCAGCCGCCCCCGCCCCCGCCGCCCCCTCCCCCGCCGGCGGGCGGCGACCCGCTGTACGTCGACCAGGGCGCCAACGGCCTCTGGCGCTGGACCCTCTCCGGCGGCTGGACGCAGATCAACGCGGCCGACCCCCAGGGCATCGCCGTCGCCCCCGACGGCTCGCTGTTCGTTGACTACGGCCCCTTCGGCCTCTGGCGCTGGTCCGATTCGACCGGGATGCGCCAGATCCACGACGCCGACCCCGAGGCGATCGCGCCGGGCTCCGACGGCTCACTGTTCGTGGACTACGGCCCGGCCGGCCTCTGGCGCTGGACGGCCGGCGCCGGCCTGCGGCGGCTCAACGAGGCCAACCCGCGGAGTTTCGCCGCCGGGCCCTCGGGCGAGCTGTTCGTCGAGTACGGCCAGTTCGGGCTCTGGGTCTGGACCGAGTCGGCCTGGCTCACCCAGCTCCACCCCCAGGGCCCCGAGGGGATGGCCGTCGCCGACGAGGGGACGCTCTACCTCGACTACGGCGCGGGGGGGCTCTGGTCGCGCTCCAGGTCCAACGCCTGGGCCAAGATCAACGACGCCGACGCCCAGGGCCTCGCCGCCGGGTCCGACGGGGTCATGCACATCGACTTCGGCGTCCACGGTCACTGGGAGTGGTCGCCGGCCTCCGGCTACCGGCAGGTCAACCTGGCCGACCCCATCGCCCTCGCCGGGGCCTCCGACGGCTGGCTCTACATCGATTACGGCGGCAACGGGACCTGGCGCTGGAAGTCGGGCGTCGGCTTCCAGCAGATCGACGCCCGCTCGTTCCAGCGGCTCGCCGTCCGCTCGCCCGTCCTGCGGCGCTGAGCCGCGCCGGGGCCTTTATCCGGCGCGCCCGCGCCGTTACGCTGTCCGGTGTCCGGGCGGGAAGTCCGCCCGACCGGATCGACGTATCCGCATCAACGCACGGTCGATGAGGTGAACTTGATGAGGCGTCTTCTGGCGCTGGCGATCCTGGCGACGATGACGACGGCCGCGACGGCCGCGGACGGGTCGGATCGTCACGTGGTCCTGATCTCGCTCGACGGCTTCCCCGCCTCCTACCTGGACGACCCCGCGGTCTCGATCCCGGCGATCCGCGGCCTCCGCGACGCCGGGGCGTCCACCGAGCAGGGGATGACCGTCTCCAACCCTTCTGTCACCTGGCCGAACCACACCACCCTGGTCTCCGGCGTCCACCCCATCGGCCACGGCGTGATCTACAACGGCGTGCTCACCCGCGCCGAGGGCAAGCCGACGACCGGGAACGCCGAGGCCCTCCAATCCGAGCTGGTCCGCGTCCCGCTCCTGTTCGACCGGGTCAAGGCCGCCGGCCGGGGCACGGCCGCGATCAACTGGCCCTGCACGGCCGGCTCGGAGGGCATCGACGACAACTTCCCCGACGTCCGCAACATGCTCAACCACATCACTCCGGCGCTCAAGGGGCACATGGATTCGGCCGGGCTGACCGAGAAGTTCAAGCTCGGCGGCGGCGCCCGCGACGTGGTCTGGACCGAGCTGGCCGCCCACGTCCTCCGCGAGCGCAAGCCCGCCTTCCTCGCCCTGCACCTGCTGGAGCTGGACTCCACCCACCACCAGCACGGCTACGGCACCCCCCAGGGCCGCGAGGTCGCCGCCAAGCTCGACGCGCTGGTGGGCAAGGTCGTCCAGGCGGCCGAGGAGGCCGGGATCCGCGACAAGACCACGTTCTTCGTCGTGTCCGACCACGGCTTCATCAACAACACGAGGACGATCCGGCCCAACATCGCCCTGCGCGACGCCGGCCTGCTGACCGTCGAGGGGGACAACGTCGAGTCGGCCCGCGCCTATGTCGTCCCCGAGGGAGGCATCGGCCTGGTCTACCTGGCGAACCCGGCCACGAAGGAGGAGGACCGCCAGAAGGTCCGCGAGCTGTTCGAAACCGCCGAGGGCATCTCCGGCGTGTTCGACCCGGCCGACTTCCCGGGCCTGGGCCTCCCCGACCCCGCGTCCCATCCCGCCATGGCCGACATGGTCATCGCCGCGAAGGACGGCTACGGCGTGGGCGGGGCCGTCAAGGGGCAGGGGCTGATCCAGGAGCACGCCCAGCGGGGTAGCCACGGCTACATCTCCACCGAGCCGAAGATGAAGGCCCTCTTCGTCGCCTCGGGCGCGGGGATCAAGCCCGGCGCCAAGCTCCCCGCCGTCAATAACATCGACGTCGCCCCCACCGCCGCCCACCTCCTGGGCATCCCCCTGGACGACGCCCCCGGCCGCGTCCTGGCCGAGTTCCTGACGGACTCGAAGTGACCAACCACCCCACCCCTTGACGCTCCGGCCTCCTCGTGTGTTACGGTTGTAAGACGACGTTCGTCGTCGCGACCGCATGCGCGGGGAGGCCGGTCATGAAGCGAGCGAGGGCGGGGTTCACGCTCATTGAGCTGCTGACGGTGCTCGCGGTGGTGGGGCTGATGGCGGCGCTGCTGATCCCGGCGGTGCAGGCGAGCCGGGAAGCCGCCCGGGCGACGTCGTGCCGAAACAACCTGCGGCAGATCGTCCTGGCGACACTGAACCACGAGTCGATGGCCAGGGCGCTGCCCGATCTGTACAACGGCCGGTTCCTGCCCCGGCCGCGGGGGCCCATCGACGAGTTTCACTTCCACTGCTGGCGCACGGCGATCCTCCCGGGCCTGGAGCGGGCGGACGTCCTGGCGAGCCTGAACTTGGACCTGCCGCCGACTTTCTTCGAGAACCAGACGGGCGTGAACGTCGCCCTGTCGACGCTCATATGCCCCTCGTCGGCCAACCCGACGCCCAACCTGCCGGACGTCTTCGCCTGGCAAGAGACCTGGAACGTCGCGACGATCCCGGGGCGGCGGGTCGGGACGGCGGCCCGGACGGATTACGAAGCCGTCGGCGGCGTCCGCGCGCGCCTCCCGGGCGGGGCGATCGTGGGCGGCGTCGAGTCCGATATGATCCTCGACGGCGTCGAGTTCGGCGCGTGGGGCGAGCCGACTTATAGTGAGAGCCGGTCCCTGGGCTACAGGAAGGCGAGGCTCGCCGAGGTCGTGGACGGCCTGTCGAACACGATCCTGATCGGCGAGCGTGCGGGCCGGCCCGATTGCTACAAGAAGGGGATGCCTGTCGAGCCTTACTCCCTTACACCTCCAGCCGCGAGGGGCTGGGGCTCCGTGGGGGCGGCCTGGGCCCTCAGCGTCCATTTCGAGTGGCTGGTGAGCGGTCCCGGGCAGGCCGTCAATGACAACAACTTGTTCGGCATCTACGCCTTCCATCCCGGCGGGGCGAACGTGGCGATGGCCGACGGCTCGGCGCGGTTCATCCGCGAGACGACGACGCAAGCCGTCCTGAGAGCCCTCTGCACCCGCGCCGGGGGCGAGCCCGTCCCGGGCGACTGGTGACCCGATCGCGTATAATCGGCCGGCGGGGCCTCACGAGAGACGGCCCTTCGCGCGAGGGAAGGATTGCGCCATGAAACTGCGGCTCAAGGGGAATTCGATCCGGCTCCGGCTCGACCGGGAGGACCTGGCGAAGCTGGCGGGAAGCGGGCGCGTCGAGGACGCGCTGCGGTTCGGGCCGGGCGACGGCTCGGCGTTCATCTACGCGGTGGAGGCCGGCGACGCCCCGCGAGGCGCGCCGTCGGCGTCCTATCGCGACGGCAAGCTGACGGTGAGCCTCAACCGCCGCGATGTCGCGGAATGGGCCGGCGGCGACCGCGTCGGCTACGAACACGTCCAGCAGACCGACGCCGGGCCCGTCCGCATCCTGATCGAGAAGGATTTCGCCTGCCTCGACCGCCCCGCCGGCCACGACGACGACGCCAACGCCTTCCCGAACCCCTCGGCCTCGTGCTGATCGGCCCCGTCCCCGGGCAAAGGTAAGACGCCGAGCCCGGCTGGATGTTCTTGGCGTCCCGCGGGGTGTGCGATCGAGCCGAAGCGGACGGGGATGACGCGCCGTAAGGGAACAGAGCGGGATCGATGAAGGAGCGGTAGGGGGTCGTCCGAGCGTCCTCTCGGGCCGCCGGCGTATCGCCGGTCCGGATTGCCGCTGCTTTTCTGTTGAATCGGCACTTTTTCGTTGAATATGGGACACGTCTGGTGTTCAATCGGGACTCCGATCGGCCAGGCGCGGTCCCGGTCACCGAGATCAATTCTCATCTGGGAATCCCGTCCGAGTCATCCCCGTCTCGCTTGACGCCCACCCCGGGGCTCTCAAACTTTGCCGGACGGGGACGGGCTCCAGCATCGAGGATGAGGTGCGCATGCAACTCATCGCGGGTGCCGATCCGAGGCCGGGCGGCGGGTGCCTTCGCCCCTGGGATGCGATGCCTTTCCCTCGTCAACGGGAGGAGAGTCGCCATGATTACGAGGAGCCGGGTCGCGGCGGTCTTCGCGGCGTGCCTCATGCTCGGCCCGCACGCCTCGCCGGCGCGCGCCGACATGCTGCTAGGGATCACCCTCGACAACAGGCTGATCGGCATCAACCCGGCCACCGCCCAGGCCAGGGTCATCGGGAACCTCTCCAGCAACATGCAGGCGTTCGACATCGCCATCACCGGCAACAAGGTCTACGCCTGGGATCAGGTCGCCAACCGCGTCCGGCAGATCGACCCGACGAACGCCGCCACCCTCGCCACGATCAACATCCAGCGCGCGATGGCCGGCGAGGGGGCCATCGAGTTCGATTCCCGCGGCATCGGCTACATGATCTCGGGCAACTCGGGGAATCCCTTCGTCCGGTTCGACATCACGGTCCCGAATTCGGGGGTCATCAACCGGGTGTTCGACTTCCGGCCGCCGATGGATGGCCTGGCGTTCGATCGCGCGGGGACGCTCTACGGCATGACCAACCCTAGCGATATCGGCAATCGGCTCTTCACCATCAACCCCACGACCGGGCAGGCGACGCTGGTGGCCAACATCGCGACGGGCGCGGGCATCATCGGGAAGGACTACCTGACCGGCGGGCTGGCCTTCCGCGCCGACGGCGACCTCTACGCCGTGACGGCCAACGCCACGGTCTCCGAGCTGTATCGGGTCAACAAGACCACCGGCGCGGCGACATTCGTCGGCAACATCGTCGATGCCGCGAACAACCGCAATATCCCCCGCGTTTCGGGCATCCGGTTCCTGGTGCCCGAGCCCGGAACGGCAACGCTCCTCGGCCAGACCGTCGCGCTGCTCGGGGGCGCGGCCTGGCTCCGTCGGTCTCGCCGCCCTGGCTTCACTCGGTCTCTCTCCTGACCCGCCGCATGCCGCGACGCCGACGCCAGCCGCGTCGGCGTCGCGGAGGTTACGGCGCGGTCGTCAGTCGTCCTCGGCCTCTCGCACCCGCCATTCGTGGACGCCGGACGCCCAGCCTTCCGGCATCTGGACGACCAGGCGGAGGGCGTCGGAGGCGACCGGGGCGAACGTCACCTCGTTCCAGGCGTCCTTGGACAGCGCGTAGGGGCCCTTCGCGTCGACGGGCTTCCAGGAATCGCCGTCGCGGTACTCGATCCGCCAGGAGGCCGGCACGCGGCACTCCCCCCGGCCGGTGTCGTCGAACCAGTAGACCCGGGCGCTTTCGAACGTCCGGGGGGACTTCCAGGAGTACTGGACCCATTCCTCGGTCCCCTTGCGGGGCCACCAGTGGCAGTTGTTGACGGGCTGCTCGCCGCTCGACTTCGGCTCGATCCCGTCTCGGATCGCCTCGGGCTGGCAATTGGGGCTGACATGCGACATCGTCACACGCGCCCCTTGCTCGCCCGGCCCGGCGACCGTCGACGCGGGCTCGATCGGCAGCCAGACCTTCATCGGGCCGGGGAGGCGGTTGTCCCAGGCGTAATAAGGAATCGCGGTGATCGGCGTAAGGTCGCCCGTCGGCACGGCCTGGTAAAGCATGCGATCCCAGTTAAGCTCGGGCGTCGTTCGCGCCTCGCCCTTCACGACGACCACCCCGCCGAGGAGGTCGGGGGCCTTCTCGGGCCTCAAGGCGGCGTCGCGCGGGAGATGGAGCGAGGCCAGGTCGGCCCCCACGTCGGCGGCCTCCACGCAGTAGACGATCGGCCCGCGCTGGATTGCCAGCAGGCCGCGGTCGGCCTCGACGTTCGGGTTCGCGGCCATGCGTACGACCGGCATGGGGAGGTCGAGCGTCGCGGAGTCGCCCGGCTTCCATGTCCGTTCGATCACGAAGTACCCGCGCTCCATCGGTGGCGAGGATACAGGCTCGCCGTTGATGGCGACGGTCGCCCCTCGGCACCAGCCGGGGACGCGGAGCCGCAGCGTGAAGGTCGTCGGCTCGTCGACCCGGGGCGCGAGCTTGACCCGGCCGTCCCAGGGGTAGTCGGTCTGGACATCGACCGTCACGGCCTTGCCGCCGAACGGGACCTTCACCGAGCCCTGGATGTAGAGGTTGACCCACAGCGATCCGGCGTCGGCCGCGTAGGCGTAGGCTCCCAGCGAGGCCAGCGTGCGGGTGACGTTGGGGGGGCAGCAGGCGCACGAGAACCACTCGGAGCGGTGGTGGCCGCCGTCGCTCTCCAGCGGGTTGACGTAGAAGAATCGCTCGCCGTCCAGCGAGACCCCCGCGAGCATGCCGTTGTAGAGCGAGCGTTCGAAGACGTCCGCGTACTTCGCGTCGCCGTACAGCAGGGCGAGGCGATGATTCCACTGGGCCAGCGCGATCGACGCGCACGTCTCCTGGTAGGCCGTGCGGTTCGGCAGGTCGTAGTCGTGCGTGAAGCCCTCGTTGTGGGCGCTCGGGCCGATGCCCCCGGTGATGTACATATTCCGCTCGGTCGTGTTCCGCCAGACCCGGCGGATCATCTTCAGGAGCCCGGCGTCCCCGGTCGTCGCGGCGACGTCTGTCGCCCCGCTCAAAAGGTACGCGGCGCGGACGGCGTGGCCCCGGATGGTCTTCTGGTCGCGGATCGGCTCGTCGTCCTGCCAGTAGCTGCCGTCGTAACGCTCGACCGGCTGACCATGCTCCTCGGCGAAGAACTTTCGGCCGCGATGGGTGACGAAGAACTCGGCCAGCCTGGCGTACTTCTCGTCCCCGGTGGCGCGGGCGAGCTTGACGAGGGCCAGCTCGATCTCCGGATGGCCCGGGTATCCCATCCTCTTGCCGACTCCGAACACGGAGTCGACGTGGTCGGCCAGCTTCACCGCGACGTCCAGGAAGTTCCGCCGGCCGGTCGCCTGGAAGTGGGCGACGGCCGCCTCGAACAGGTGCCCGGCGCAGTACAGCTCGTGGTCGTCGCGGAGGTTGGTCCAGCGTTTCTCCGGGGCGACGACGGTGAACCAGGAGTTGAGATAGCCGTCGGCCCGCTGCGCGGCGGCGATCTTCGCGATGATGTCGTCGACCTTCTTCTCCAGCGCCGGATCGGGGTGGGAGGCCAGCGAGTACGACGCGGCCTCGAGCGCCTTGTAGAGGTCGGAGTCCATGAAGACGGGGCCGTGATAGCCGGACTTCGCGCCGGCCGCGGCCAACTCGAGGTTGGCGATGTTGCCGGCCTCCTCCAGCCTCTCCAGGCTGATCGGGATGGAGACGGCGCGGTTGGTCTCCTGGCGGGGCGCCCAGAAGGCGTCGGCGATCGTGACTTCGGTGAAGGGGACGCCCTTGAGCTTCGCCATCGGCTCGTCCGAGGCGGCCGCCGGGGCGAGCGACCCCAGGCCGATCAGGGCGCAACAGGTTAGCATCCGTGTATGGGACATCGAGTTGTCCTCGCGGGAGGGTCGTCGACCGCCCATCGCGGGCGGTCACCCTCCACGATATCCCAGGCGGGCGCGGCGCGACAGGATCCCCCCGGCCACGTCACGCCCCCGGCTTGCGTCGCCAGACTTCCAGCGGGCCGAAGCGGGCCTCGGGCTCGTACTCCTCGCGGATCGTTTGGATCAGCCGTTCCAGCGGCAGCCGGGGCTGCTCCTCGCCCGGGACCCAGACGACGACCGAGTCCGGCCCGGCCTCGCGCAGTTCGCGGGCGAAGCGCTCGTCCAGGTCCTCGTCGATCATCCACATCCAGGTGATCCCCGCCTCGACCCGGAAGGGCGAGCGCCGCCCGACGGGGCCGTTGACCGGCGGCAACGGCATGTTCCGGAGCACGTTCGCCACGATCGTGTCCGGGCCGGTGTTCTCGCGCAGGTATTCCAGCAGGCGTTGATAATCATGCCACGGGTAGATCGCGCCGCGGGATCGCGAGAACCACACCCAGGCGCCCGGCGGCACGTCGGGCCAGCCGCCGCGGGCCGCCGCGCCGACGGCGTCCACCACCGCCGGGAAGCTGCAATTGTAGGGCTCGCGCGTCGGGACCGACTCGTAGAGCAGGAGCGTCAGCGCGAACAGCCCGAGGAACGCCCGACGCCCGGCGTGAGCGAGAGGCGCGGGGGCCGTCGCCGCGCGGAGGCACCAGGCGACCGGCACCGCCCAGGCGACGGCCTCGACCAGGATCAGCGGCGTCCTGAGGTAGTCGTGCGGGACCGGGCTGAGGGGGCGATAGGCCAAAACCCCCAGCATCGCCGCGAGCCACGCCCTCGACTCGCCCTTCAGCGGCCCTCGCAAGCTCAACGCGGCCAGCGCCAAAAACAGCGGGATCGTCGTCGGCCGCGCCAGTTGTTCCCAGAGGAGATCGAGCGCCCGCGACGGGGTGAACGTGCTGTAGGGCCCGCCGACGGAGACGACGCGCAGGCCACGGACGAAGTCGCCCATCACCCCCGCGATCATCAGCGGCGCGAAGCCCGCGACCACGAACAGGGCGAAGGCGCAGGCCCACTCCGCGAGCCTCGCCGCGCCCGCCCGGGGACCTCGCGAACGCTCCCGGCCGCCGCCCTGGAGCACCACCACGGCCAGGGCCGGGAGCAGCAGGACCGCCTGCGGCCGGACGGTGAACGCCGCCGCCGCCAGCAGCGCGGAGAGCCATCGCCCCGCGCGTCCCGGCAGAGCCTGGAGCGTCAGCAGGGCCAGCGTCATCCCGAGCGCCGCGTGCCAGTCGCGCTGGGCGACCAGCTCGATGTGCATGTCGAGATAGGCGGCCAGGAATACGAAGTACGAGAAGACGCCCGGGAGCGCCGAGCCCAGCCGCCGCCGACTCCAACCGACGACCGCCCCGCCGAGCGTCAGCAACGCCGCGGCGTCGACGACGTAGACCAGCCCCGGCCTGCCCCAGCCGAACAGCTTGCCCAGCGCCCAGTGCAGGTAGATATGCCCCGGGAAGTTGAACGCCCGGAAGTCGCGATAGGGTAGCTCGCCCACGTCCCAGTGCATCGCGAACGTGGCGTAGTTGTCGACGTCGTGGCACCACGGCCAGAACGGATAGTGCGGCAGCCACGCCGCCAGCCGGACGACCGCCCACGCCGACAGCGCCGGCAACAGCCCGCGTCGGAGCATCCACCCCGCGCCCGCGTCAATCCTCTCCACGACTCGCGACACCCTCCCCCCGTCGCGCCGCCGGCCCCACGCCCCCGCCGCCAGCCGACCGAGCAGGAGCGCCCCCGCCGCCCACTCGACCGGATGCTCCTGCATCGTCCTCGGCAAGAAACGTCGCCCCACGTCCGGCGCGAGCATGACCGCGAACACCGCCGCCGTCACCCCGGTCGCCAGCCCGATGATCCTTAGCAAATTCAAGGTAGTCTCTCCAGGCGGCCGGGCCGTCGTCACGCTCGATGATAAGCGGTGGAGCGGCCAGGATGAGCGCGACATCGCCACGGCGTCTCCTGTATCTCGAATCCCGGGGCCTTGATCCGTCCGCATGCTCGGCTACCCTGGGGATTGGACTGTTGCGCGCGAAGTCGGGAGGTCGGGCCATGAAGAGCGATCGCGGCGGGGAGTTGGGGCGGCGGCGGTTCCTGGCGACGGCGGCGGGGGCCTCGGCGTACTCGCTGTTCGTGCGGGCCGACGACGCGGACGCGGCACCGGCCGACGCGCGGACGCCGGACCAGATCCGCGGGTCGTTCGAGGCGATCGCGCCGGTCGACCCCGAGGCCGTCAAGCGGCGGTTCGAAGGCGAGCCGCACATGACCCTCGTCGACCTGGAGTGCGACCTCCTCGTCGCGGGGGGCGGCCCGGCCGGCGTCTGCGCGGCGCTCGCGGCGGCGCGGAACGGGGCGAAGGTCGTGCTCGTCCAGGACCGGTCCCGGCTCGGCGGCAACTCGTCGAGCGAGGTCAAGATGCACATCGTCGGCGCCAACATGCACCGGGGCCGCCCCGGCTGGCGCGAAGGCGGCATCATCGAGGAGCTTCGCCTCGACGACGCCGCCAACAACCCCCAGCGTTGCTGGGAAATGTGGGACCTCCTCCTCTACGACAAGCTCGTCTCCGAGCCCAACGTCACGCTCATCCTCGACACGGCCGTCTGCGCCACCGACGTGGCGGACGGCCGGATCGAGCGCGTCCTGGCCCGCTGCGACAAGTCCGAGCATCTTTATCGGATCAAGTGCCGATACGCCGCCGACTGCACCGGCGACTCCCGCCTGGCCGTCGAGGCCGGCGCGACGATCCGGTGGGGCCACGAGGGCCGCGACGAGTTCGGAGAGTCGCTCGCGCCGCCCCGGGCGAACCGCGAGACCTTGGGATCCAGCGTCCTCTTCACCGCCCGCGATTACGGCGCGCCGATGCCCTACAAGGCCCCCGCGTGGGCCCGGAAGATCGGCCCGGATCAGCTCAAGCATCGCGGCATCGGCAAGAAGTCGTGGGAATATGGCTACTGGTGGATCGAATGGGGGGGCGGGCTCGACACGGTGCGCGACAACGAGCGCATCCGGTTCGAACTCCTCTCCATCGTCACCGGCGTCTGGGACTACATCAAGAACTCGGGCCAGTTCCCCGAGTCCGCCACCTGGGCGATGGACTGGGTCGGCATGATGCCCGGCAAGCGCGAGAGCCGCCGGATCGAGGGGGACTATATCCTCCGTCAGAACGACCTGATGGGCTTCAACCCCGAGTTCGACGACGCCGTCGCCATGGGGGGCTGGGGGCTCGACGAACACCCGGCGACGGGCTTCGACGACCCCGAGGTGCCGCCGTTCCTCAGCATCCGGCTGGCCGAGGTCTACAACATCCCGCTCCGGTCGCTCTACAGCAAGGACGTGGCGAACCTGTTCATGGCCGGCCGCAACGCCAGTTGCAGCCACGTCGCGTTCACGTCCACGCGCGTCATGGCCACCTGCGCCGTGATGGGACAGGCCGCCGGCACCGCCGCCGCCCTCTGCGCCCGGCACGGCCTGACTCCCCGCGAGCTGTACCGCGACAAGCCCAGGCTCAAGGAACTCCAGCAGACCCTCCTTCGCGACGACCAGTCCATCAAGAATCTCCGCGCCGACGACCCGGCCGACCTCGCCCGATCGGCGAAGGCGACGGCCTCGGCGAGCGAGGAGGGGGGCGGCCCGGCGAACGTCCTGGACGGCCTCGTCCGCGACGAGCCCGGCACCCTGGAGCATCGCTGGTCGGCCCCCATGTCGCCCGACGGCGCCTGGCTGGAACTGGCCTGGGACGAGCCCACGACGATCAAGCGCGTGCAGATCACCTTCGACAGCGGCTTCCACCGTGAGCTGACGCTCACCTCGTCCGACACGCACAACGCCCACATCATCCGCGCGCCGCAGCCGGAGACCGTCCGCGATTACCGCGTGGTCGTCGAGACGCCCGAGGGCGATCGCGTCGAGGTCGCGCGCGTCGAGGCCAACCACCAGCGCCTCCGCCGCCACGACTTCGCCCCGGTCCGGGCGTCGAAGCTCCGCGTCGAGGTCCTCGCCACCAACGGCTCCGAAGCCGCCCGCGTCTACGAGGTCCGCGCCTATGGATGATGCCGTCCCTCGTCAGGGAGCTTTCTCCAACTGTCGACGCAGCCCGGCGAGCGTCTCGTCGGGCATCCCCGGGGCGGTCTGCTTCAGCATCTCCATGAGGTGGTCGATCCCGATCTTCGACGACGGAAACCCGATGTTGGTGAGGTGCGAATCCCCCGCGGCCCCTTCCTTCAGGTTCGACGTGATCAGCGTCCCTACGTCGGCGTCGAGGATTACGTACCAGGGGACGCCGTTCATCGCGTCCTTGGCCTCATACCGTTCCTTGATCGCCGGGGCATGCGCGTCGCGGCTGAGGTCGAGCTTCACGAAGACATAGCACCGCTCTAATTCCTCGCGGTTGGCGTCCAGGAACCGACCCAGACGGCGGCACGGGCCGCACCACGAGGCGCCGATATCCAGGAAGACGGGCTTCGCCTCGGCCTTCGCCCGGGCCAACCCCGCGGCCAGCATCTCCTCGGCGTCACGCGTGGGAAGTTTGTGGGCCAGCATGAACGCCGCGAGGGCCGGGGAGTCGAGCCGACCGTCGGCGTCGAGCGCCAACGGATACGAGGCGACCGCCCCCCCCCTCGTCGGTGGGGACGACGAGCACCGGCGGCTTTCCCCCGCCGACGGACGCAAGCAGGCCGCTCGCGTACGCCTCCACCTCGGGCCGCGAGGCGTCCAGCGACGCCAGTTCGAACTCCCAGCGCAGGTCGAGGGGCGACCTCGCCCGTTCGGCCCCTTCGCCCTCGGCGTCTCCCGCCGCGGCCTCCGGGTCGAACAGCCGGAACAGGTCGACGCACGCGGGGTCGTCGGCCTTCCCGATGAGGAGGAGGGGCCGCGTGTACTCGCGCCTCGCCTCGGCACGCACGGCCTCCAGGGCCTCCCCCGGCGACTTGCCGCGGGAGGCGGCGAAGGATGTTTCGGCCCGCTGCGCCGGCGTCGGCGGTACGTAGGGCTTCGGCGGGCTCAGGTCGATGGGGACGTCCCCCAGGGCGACCTGGCCGGGCTCGACGGCCAGCACCTTGATCTCGGCCGTGTAGGTCCGCCTGGCCTCCGCGTCGCGCGTCGTGATCTCATACGTTTCGTCGAGCAGGAGGCCCGGGAGGTGGAAGCGGCCGTCGGCGTCGGTCTCGGCGTTGCCGCCGAAGAGCCATCGGAACGGGCCGTTCCGCTTCGCGGTCGTGAGGACCTTGACGCCATAGTGGAGCGACCGGCCACCGATCGGCTTCCCCTGGGGGTCGATCAGTCGCCCGTCGGCCGAGGCGGTCGGCCTCAGGGCGAGACGGGCCTCGGTCGCCTTGGCGTCCAGGCGGACGACGGCCGCCCGAGAGCGGTCGGGCGTCGCGGCCGAGAGGACCAGCGGGTCGAGCCACCGGCGGATCCGGATGGCCCCTCGCTCGTCGGCCCGGATCGGGCTGAAGTCCGCCCGCATCGCCTGGTAGGCCCCGTCCAGCATGGCCCCCGCCACGGGCCGGCCCGCGCCGTCGACCACGGCGATCTCGAGTTCGCCCCGCTCGGGCCGAGGCGTCGCGAAGTCGCGGACGACCTCCGGCCCTCCCCGTGGCGGGATCGTCAGCGGGGCTGGTTTGTCCTCTTCTGGCCCCCGGAGTCGATACTCGCCCGGCCCGAGGAGCAGTTCATATCGCCCCTCGGCGTCTGTCGAGGCGGGGAAAGACATCGACAGCCCGCGGACGGATCGACTCCCCGGGGGGATCAACTCGGCCGGGACCGCGCCCGCGTCGAGGGTGGCGTACACGTCCATCCTCTCGGCCGGAAGACGACCCTCCCCGACCGTTACCCGGCCTCGCACCCGCGTCGCCGGGCCCAGGACCAGGTCGACGCTTTCAGGGGGCTTCCCCGTCCGGACGACCACGTCGGCCCGGGGCGGGGCGACCATCTCGTCCATCGAGGCGATGACGATGTATGCCTCCTCGCCGTGGACCATCAGCTGGAATCGGCCGTCGTCGCGCGTGCGAGTCTCGCCGCGGAAGCCGCTGCGCTCGGCTCCGGTTCCGGCCGCCGTGACGACCGCTCCGGCGGCGGGCCGGCCGTCCGGGGTGGTGACGCGGCCGGAGAGCCGCTCGAAGGGCCGCATCGTGACCGTGAGCTCGTCGGCCGGCCCGTCGGCGGGTGGCGCGGCCAAATGGCCGGGGATGTAAAAGTCGCGGTCGGACGCGATGATCCCGAGCCGGCCCTCCAGGCGCTCGGGCAGCCAGTCGATCACGACGACGCCGTCGGCGTCGGTCCGCGTGAAAGCGTCCTGGACGCCGTTCATCTCAACCTCGCGGCCCGGCTTCGCGACGATCCAGGGGCCGAGCAGGATGCCCGCCAGCGGCTTGCCCTCCGGGTCGATGGCCCGGACCCGTAGCGGGGCCCGGGCCCCGTCGAGCGTGAGCGTGAGCCGGTCGGGCAGGGGGAGGGGGGGCTCGGCCGAGCCCCGGGCGCGCCGGGATTCGGCGTAGTCGAAGCCCACCTTCGCCTTCAGGGCGTAGACGCTCCAGCCCTCGGGATCCGCCGGGACGGTCGCGGCCCATCGCCCATCGGCGTCGGCGCGCCCCGCGACGACCTGCCGCATGTTCAGGAGGAAGTGGACGTCCGCCCCCTCGACGGGCCGACCGTCGCGGTCGACGACGCGAACCTCCGCGGTCTGCCCCGGCCTCAGGACGATGCGCAACTCCTCGGGGGATCCGTCCTCGAACGGCGAACGATTCGCGAAGCCGATCCGGTCGCCGCTCCGGGCCACGACCATCGCGTGGGCGCGGCCTCGGGAATTCGTCGGCAGCGAGAAGCGGAACGCCCCGCCCGCGTCGGTCGTCGCGCGCTTCGACCCGGGCCACGACACGGCCTCGACCCCGACGCCGGCCGCCGGCCTCCCGGACTCGTCGACGACGACGCCCGACAGGGGGGCCTCGTCCGGCGGCGCGTCCTCGGCCCCGGCCGCCACGGCCACGAGCAGGGCGGCCACCGCGAGCGCGGCGATCGATCCTCGTCCGCGGTCGGATGCGAGGGGCGTCCTCATGGCAAGGCTCCGGGGACGAAGGGCGGAGTATCGCACCATGACACCAGCGCCCGCGATCCGGGTCAATCATCGCCACGACGGGGCGCGTCCGGGTTAGACTGGGCCATGGACCAGTTCCGTCCGCTCGCCCGTCGAGCGGCATTCCATCCGAACCGGAGGGCCGATGATCGCGACCCGTTTCCTCTCCCTGGCGTGCCTCTGGTTCGCCTCGACCGCCTCCCCCGCCGCCGAGGGGCCGTTCGCGCATCGGGGCTATTACCTCACGTTCATGAGGATGCCGACCTACGACCTGGATGACTGGAAGCGGATCGTCGACGGGATCCGCGAGGACGGCGGCGACACGCTCATGCTCTGGACGGCCGGGGCGTTCCGGTCGGAGCGGTATCCGATCACGTGGGAATACAACAAGGACCACGAGAACGTTCGCGCCGACTTCGTCCGCGAGCTGATCGCGCACGCCCACGCGAAGGGTGTCCGCGTGCTGCTGGGGTTCACGCCGTTCGGATACGACGGCGTGAACCGATACGCGGCGGAGCATCCCGAGCTGAAGGCGACCGGCCCCGACGGCAAGCCGACCGCGGCGTTCGGCATCGGCTGCTGGGGCTGGAACCTCTGCCCGTCGAAGCCCGAGTCGCGGCGATTCATGCTCGACTACGCCCGCGAGATGGTCGACGCCTATCCCGAGGCCGACGGCCTCTTGATCGAGGCGTCCGACTACGCCGCGTGCCATTGCCCGGATTGCGGCGACCGCTATTTCGACCATGAGTTCGCCTTCGTGAAGGCGATCTCCGACCACGTCTGGGGCCGCGAGCCCGACGCCGAGGTGGTCGTGTATCCTCATTACTTCTCGGGCGCGGACGCCCCGGGCCTGGGCGTGCGCGGGGCGAGGATGCCCTTCGACCCGCGATGGTCGCTGATCTTCACTCCCCACAGCGCGGCGCCGGAGCCGTCGCTGATGGAGAAGGCGCGCGGGAGCTACTGGTGGGACGATTCGCCGTCGCGCCACGGCCCGCGCGAGATCCAGGCCGGTGCCCGCAGGGCTCGTGACCTCAAGGCGACCGGCTACGTCCCGTCGTTCGAGGCGTTCACGTTCGTATCCACCGACGCCGAGGAGGGCCAGGAGTGGCTCAAGGGGACACGGCAAACACCCCTGGGCTTCGGTTGGCTCGCGCCCGGCGACCCGCCCTACGACGAAGTCCTCGCGCGGGTCAATCGGATCGCCTTCCGCGAGTTCACGCGCGACCCGGATCTCGATTTCGACGCCTTCCGCGCCATCCTCGGGCGCGAGCTGCTGGGAGAAGACGCCTCGCCCGAGGCCGTCGACGACCTGCTGGCGCTCCAGGCCGTGCTCAACGGCGACCGGACGTGGTGCCAGCCGGCGACCGTCGCCAGCCCGGAGCGCGCGCGGGCCATGGCCGATCGCGGCGAGCTGACGCCGGAGAGACGCGACGCGATCCGAGCGGACCGCGACAGGCTCCGCGCGATCATCGGGCGGCGCGCCGAGTCGAGGTCCGCGGGCGGGCGCGAGATGGCGCGCGTCGCCCGCTGGATCCTCGACCGGTCAGGCGATTAGTTCCTTGACGACGTGGGCGGGGTCGACGCCGGTGAGCTTCTGGTCGAGCCCCTGGAAGCGGTAGCTGAACCTCTCGTGGTCGTAGCCCAGCAGGCGGACGACGGTGGCGAGGAAGTCCCGGATGTGGACCGGGTCCTTGACGATGTTGTAGCTGAACTCGTCGGTCTCGCCGTGGATCGCGCCCGCCTTGCTGCCGCCGCCGGCCATCCACATCGTGAAGCAGCGGGGGTGGTGGTCGCGGCCGTAGTTGTCGCGGCTCAGGCCCCCCTGGCTGTAGATCGTCCGGCCGAACTCGCCGCCCCAGATCACCAGGGTGTCGTCCAGCATCCCCCGGCGCTTGAGGTCCTGGACCAGCCCGTAGCAGGCCTGGTCGACGTCCTTGCACTGGTCCGGCATCCGGCCGCCGAGGTTGCCGTGGTGGTCCCAGTTGTTGTGGTAGATCTGCACGAACCGGACGCCGCGCTCCAGCATCCGGCGCGTCAGCAGGACCGAGTTGGCGAAGGTCCCCGGCTTGCGGGCGTCCTCGCCGTACAGCTCATAGGTCGACTCGGGCTCGTCGGCCGTGCTGGTCAGCTCCGGGACGCTCGCCTGCATGCGGAAGGCCAGCTCGTACTGCTCGATCCGCGTGCGGGTCTCCGGGTCGCCTAGCTGATTGTAGTTCATCTCGTTGAGGGCGCGGAGGCCGTCGAGCGTGTCGCGGCGCACCCGGCCCGGGACGCCCGGCGGGTTGTTGATGAACAGGATCGGGTCGCCCGCGTTGCGGAACGAGACGCCGGCGTGCTCGCCCGGCAGGTAGCCCGACGACCAGAGCCGCCCGGAGATCGCCTGGAGCTGCTCCGTGTTCGACGGCCGCGCGACCAGGACTACGAAGGTCGGCAGGTCGTCGTTCATCGAGCCCAGGCCGTAGCTCACCCAAGACCCCAGGCAGGGCTTGCCGGGGATCTGGTTGCCGGTCTGGATGTACGAGATGGCCGGCTCGTGGTTGATCGCCTCGGTGTGCATGCTCCGGATGAAGCAGAGGTCGTCCACCATCTTCGCGGTGTGGGGGAGCATCTCGCTGACCCACATGCCGTTCTGGCCGTGCTGCTTGAACTTGTACTTGGAGGGCGCGATCGGGAACCGCGACTGGCCGCTGGTCATCGTGGTGAGCCGCTGGCCGCCGCGGATGGATTCGGGCAGGTCCTTGTCGTACCAGTCGTTCATGGCCGGCTTGTAGTCGAACAGGTCCATCTGGGACGGCCCGCCGACCATGTGCAGGTAGACGACCCGCTTCGCCTTGGGGGCGAAGTGGAGCGGCACCGGCGGCGGGCGGTCGGCGCCGACGCTCGGCGAGCCGGCGACGGCCGCCGGCGGGATCACGCCGTCGCGCGCCAGCAGCGACATCAGCCCGGCCCACCCCACGGCGTTGCCGCCGCGGCGGAAGAAGACCCGGCGCGTCTCGTTCAGGGCGTATTCACGGATCGGATCCATGGTCGGTCCTCGCGTGGAGATTGCTTCACTCTGGAGACGCTCGAACGGGCCGGGGACGGACGACCTTGTCCCGCGGTGGAGGCCGTCCAGAACGTCCTTCCCCCCTGGTGGGGGAAGGTGGCCCGGAGGGCCGGATGAGGGGGGGACGAGCGAGACGACCCACGGAGTTAGAAGGGGTCTTCCGTGGCCGGCGGCCCGAACCGGGGCTCCGAACCCCGGCGCTCCTGGGGCGGGCTCCCCCTCATCTGACTCCTACGGAGTCTGTCTTCCCCCTCCAGGGGGGAAGACCGTCTCTCGTTAACCCGGGGCTGTCACTTATTCAACACTTCGTCCATGTTGAGGATCTGGTTCGCGAGCATCGTCCAGGCCGCGGCCTCGGCGGCGGGGACGTTGGGGTCGCGGGGGGCCTCGCCGACGGCCAGGAGCTTCTCGGCGTCGTTGGGGTTGGCCTGATAGTACGAGGCGAGGCGGTCGAGCGACTGGCGGACGACCGACGTCTCCTCCTCGCGGAAGGGGCGGGAGAGGGCGCGGCGGGCCAGGGCGTCCACGCGGGCCTCGAAGGTCGGCGCCTCGGCCAGGACGCGCTGGGCCAGGATCCGGGCCGCCTCCACGAACTGGGTGTCGTTGAGCGTGACGAGGGCCTGCAGCGGCGTGTCGGTGCGCTCGCGGCGGACGGTGCAGACCTCGCGGTTGGGCGCGTTGAAGGTCTCCATCGAGGCCGGGGGCGCGGCGCGCTTCCAGAAGGTGTACAGGCTGCGGCGGTAGAGCCCCTCGCCCTTGTCGGCCACGTACTTCTTGGTGTTGCTCTCGGGCATGGCGACCGCCTCCCAGACCCCCTCGGGCTGGTACGGCCGGACGCTGGGGCCGCCGAGCTTCTCGACCAGCAGGCCGGAGGCGGCGAGGGCGTAGTCGCGGATCACCTCGGCGTCCATGCGGAACCTCGGCCCGCGCGAGAGGAGCCGGTTGGACGGGTCCTTCTCCAGCTTCTCGGGCGTCGTCGCCGCCGATTGCCGGTAGGCCGACGACGTGACCAGCAGCTTGAAGAACCGCTTCACGTCCCAGCCCGACTCGCGGAACTCGACGGCCATCCAGTCGAGCAGCTCGGGGTGGCTCGGCAGCTCGCCGCTGACCCCCAGGTCGCCCGTGGTGCGGACCAGGCCCTCGCCGAAGATCTCCTGCCAGAAGCGGTTGACCGTCACCCGCGAGGTCAGCGGGTGCTCCGGCCGCAGGAGCCACCGGGCGAACCCCAGCCGGTTCCGCGGCAGGTCGTCGGGCATCGGCGGCAGGGCGGCGGGCGTGGCGGCCTTGAGCGGGTCGCGACGCTGGTCGTACTCGCCGCGGAACAGGAGGAATGCCGCGGCCTCCTCGGACTTCTCCTTCATGACGTAGGCGATGGTCCCGCGATCGCGGATGTCGGCCCGTTCCTTCTCCAGCGCGGCGAGCCCGGCGGCCAGGTCGCGGGAGGCGGGGTCGCGGGCGGCGAGCCACCAGGCGAACGCGGCGTCGACCTCGGCGGCGGGCCGCTGGTCGGCGGGCTTCGCGATCAGGTCGGCGACCCGGCCGAGCCCCGCCAGCTCGGAGGCCTCGTCGGCCGACAGCTCGCGGGCGTGGACGCGGATCTCGGCGATGCCCACGTCGGCCGGCTTCGCGCCGTGTTGCCGGCCCCACGCTCTCAGCGGGACGTCGATGCGGATCGAGCCGGCCAGGGTGTCGTTGGTGACGGTCGTCGCGCGGGGCTTGCCGTCGACGTGGATCTTCACGCCGGCGCCCTTCCCCTTGCCGTCGTAGGTGATGAGGACGTGGGTCCAGACGTCGGCCGGGATGTCCTCGGCGGTGACGACCCGGATGGCGTCCTTGGGCCAGTCGGAGACGATGTGCGCGCCGACCTTCCGGCCGGTGAGCCACAGGTCCCAGCCGCGATGCCCGCGCGTCTCGTCCATCCGTGCGAGCACGGCGCCCTCGGCCCCCTTGGCGGGAACCTTGATCCACGCGCCGTAGGAGAACGCCCGGTCCTTCTCGAAGTCGCCGACCGCGGCCGACTGGAACTCGACGCGGGGCGTCCCCTCGCCGCGACTCGGCAGGGCGACGCTCAGCGCCAGGTCGCCGGCCGGCGTCGCCGCGGCCAGCTTCTCCGGCGTCTGCTCGGCGAGCCAGGCGTCGAACGGGCCGCGGGCTTCCTTGGCGCGGGCGTCGATCTCCCCCTGGGCGGAGGCGATCAGGGCGGGGAGCGAATCCCAGCGCCCGGCGTCCTCGGGGCGGGGGACGGTGATCACCGGGGCCGAATCCTTGACGTTGCCGTCGTAGGCCGGCTGGGTCGTGTTGTTGAAGAAGGCCGAAAGCTCGTAGAACTCGCGCTGGGAGATCGCGTCGAACTTGTGGTCGTGGCAGACCGCGCAGCCGACCGTCAGCCCCAGGAAGACGGCGCCGACGGTCTCGGTGCGGTCGCGGGTGTAGCCGACGAGGTTCTCCTCGGCGATCGTCCCCCCCTCGTTGGTCGACATGGCGCAGCGGTTGAAGCCCGACGCCACCTGCTGCGACAGCGACGCGCCCGGCATCAGGTCGCCGGCGAGCTGCTCGATCGTGAAGCGGTCGAACGGCATGTTGGCGTTGAAGGCGTCGATGACCCAGTCGCGGTACGACCACATCTCGCGATAGTTGTCGAAGTGATAGCCGTGGGTGTCGGCGTAGCGGGCGGCATCCAGCCAGTAGCGGCCCCGGTGTTCGCCCCAGGCGGGGGATTGCAGCAGCGAGTCGACGTACTTCTCGTAGGCGTCGGGCGAGTCGTCGGCGACGAACGCCTCCACCTCGGCGGGCTTCGGCGGCAGGCCGACGAGATCCAGGCTGAGGCGCCGGGCCAGGGTGCGGCGGTCGGCCTCGGGGGCGGGCTTGAGGCCCTCGGCCTCCAGCGCCGCGAGGATGAAGGCGTCGATCGGCGCGCGGACCCACGCGGCGTCGGCGACCTTCGGCGGCTCGGGGCGGGTCGGCGTGATCAGCGCCCAGTGGGCCTCGTACTCGGCCCCCTGCTCGATCCAGCGCCTGAGGATGTCCTTCTGCTCCGCGGTCAGCGTCTTGTGCGACGAGGGCGGCGGCATGATCTCGTGCTTGTCGTCCGCGTCGATCCGGTCGACGAGGGTGCTCTCGTCGGGCTTGCCGGGCTCGACGGCGCCCATCTCCATGGCGGCGTCGCGGACGTCCAGCCGGAGGTCGGCCTTGCGGGAGGCGGAGTCGGGGCCGTGGCATGCGAAGCAGTTCTCGGCCAGGATCGGGCGGACGTCCCGATTGTATTGCAGGTCGTCCCCGGCGGTCGCCAGGGTCGGCGCCAGGGCCAGCGCCAGCGGCGCGAGCATGCCGGCGGCGACGCGGATCCCGTTCGATCGCCTCATCACTCGAATCTCCCTTGGGACGTTCGCGACCCGGGCCCGCGGGGGGGCGTCCCGGATCGGTCGAGGGCAGGGGGTCGCACGAGGGCCCGACCGGCGGCGCGGGGACCCATCCATTCCGATCATATCCGATCGGCTCCCCCCGCCGCCACCGAATTCAAGGCGAGCCCGGTCGGCGTCCCGGCGGGGGCCAGGTCCCGGTCGCGCCGACCGTCAGCATGACGAACGCCACGAACAGGCACGCCCCGGCCGCGAGGCCCTTCCCCTGGATCGGCGCCAGCGCCATCATCCACGCCAGCCCCACCAGGACGAACGCCATGACCCACGCGGCGCGCCGGAATGGCCGCCTCGCCCCCGACCTTTCGACGTCGCCCATCGTCGCCCCCTTCGGCTTCGCCCTCCCATCCGCCGCCTCCCCGGGCGATTCGCCCCGATCCTCCCGATCTTGGGGCTGTCGGGCGGCCCGGAACATATTCCGAGATTCCTGAAACCACGCCGATCACGCCGCCGACCATGTAGGTGTTCGATGACAGCGCTCCTTGACAACCCGGAAGCAGTCAAGCACGGCGGGCCGATGCCCCGGGAGGCCCATCGCGCCGTCGGGCCCCCGGGACATGATGTCGGCTTCGTCGCGGTTAGAGGGTGTCGCCCTCGCGACGGCCGCCGCCATGGTCGCTGGGGCGGCTGACGATGGTGTTCAGGGAACTCCCGGGATTGACGAGCCTTCCCGCGAGGATGTCCTCCTCCGTGATCTTCGAGAGGAAGATCGTGTGCTGGCCGATCGTCCCGCGGCCCTGGTCGTAGACGATGTAGATGGAGCCGTCCTCGCCGAGCGTCGCCGAGGGGTAGCTGATCTGACCGTCGTCGCACAGGAGCATCTTGTGCGTGAAGGTCCGGCCGTCGTCGTCGCTCAGGAAGGCCGTCATGCGGGTTCGCGAGGTCCTCGGCGGCCCCACCTCGCGTTCCTGGCCGTGTTCGTCGCGATAGTAGAAGTGGCTCTTGCCGTCCCGATCCTTCATCTGGACGTCGTTCGCGACGAGCAGGACCCTGCCCGAGGGGAGGGTCTTGAGGATGCACTTCGTGTCGATCGAGAACTGCGTCGGGTAGTAGCCGCCCGGCTTCCAGGTCATCCCGCCGTCGGTCGATTCGGCGAACTTCTGCCCCTTCCTGGCGCGGTAGAACGTGAAGAGGCTCCCATCCTCGCGGATGATGGGCATCTGCTCCGCGAAGCTGGCGTCGGGATCCGGGGGGAGTTCGGAGACGAAGACCGGCCGGCCGTCGGCGTCTTCCTTCAGGAAGCGGATGCGCGTCGCGTCCGGTTTGCCGACGAGCTTGAAGTCGTCCATCGATCGCAGGATGGAGCCGTCGGGGAAGATCAGCGGCTTCATGACGGAGATGTTCTTGTTGCCGAGCAGGCGGGGCTCGCTCCAGCCGGTATGTTCGTCCTCGGGGTCGAGCATGGTGAATTCCCACGCGGACGAGGCGAATTCGTCCATGCCCCGGAAGTCCACGTTCCGGACCCCGACGAAGCGGATCTTGCCCTCGGGGTCCTTCCACAGCAGCGGGTCGGAGGCCCCGCCGCCGAGGAGTTCGCTCGGGTCGAAGACGAAGACCTCCTTCCAGGTCTTCCCGTCGTCCGCGGAGGTCGCGATGACCGAGAATTGGTCCTTGTGGTAAGGCGCGCGCTCGGCCTGGACGTTGGAGCCGAACCACGTGGCCCAGAGCCTGCCCCCCTCGGAGATCTCGACCTGAGGGCAGCCCTGGAAGACCCGCAGATTGATGCGGTGCTTGTGGTAGGGCTCTTGCCCCTCGAAATTGACCCGGGTCAGCGATGGCGGCGTCTTCCCCGTGATACCGTAAGGGAACTTCCGCGACACGTCGTCGGGCGACGGCATGGTGGTGTCGCCCAGGACGGATGTCGGGTCGACCGTCTGGGCCTGCAAGGCCGCGACGAGCCCGAACAGCGCGAGGCATGCGGTCAGTCTGATCATGGAGATAAACCCTGTCCTCGATCGTGAATGCGGGGGTCCGTCCAACCCCCTCCGGGAACCTTGGATATCTCGCCGGGCGACCCCCTTGGGACCCGCCGCCATGCGCCCCCGCGATGGGCGGCCGGGGCAAGGCGCGGCGTGAAGGGAGCGGGAGGCTGGCGTACGACTCGCCCGCGAGGGACGAACGTCCCATGGCCCACCCGTCCCCCCGGCCATCGCCGCCCGGTCCGGGGTCAAGGCGCGGGGACCCCGGGGGCCGACATATCCATCCGATCGGCCTCACGCGCCAGGCCGGCGGTCACGGCTAGGCCGATCGGATCGGCCTGGTTCGCGCGGGCCTGGCGCTGGACGCGCGGGAGGTCGCTGGAGGGGGGCGTCGAGGAGTTGGACGAGTCCCGCCCGAGCCTCGCGTCGACGCGTCGCTCCGGACCCCGCGCCGGCGTCTGGATGGCGGCCCACGAGTCGGCGGGTACGGTGTGCCGGGGGATCGGCGGATCGACGCTCATGTCGCCGTTCTAACCGCCCCCGACCGCTCACGCCAGCCACTACCTCGTGGACGGCCACGTCTCTCCCCGACGGAGGACGAGGGCGCGCGCGGCCCGCTCGATGGACCCGACATGGAGAGAAAATCACTTCGAAAGCGACGAACGGAGCCAAGCGTGTCGTGAATTAAATAGTGAAGGAATGGAGATTTGCGCGAATCGTGGGGGTGACGGCGGCGCGCGAACGAACCCACCGCGCGAGGTCGCCGCGCCGGCGGGTTGCGACCCCCCCGGCCATCGGTTTCAATGAACCGCTTCGGCCCGCCCGCGACGTCGCGCGGGGCCGCCCGCCTCCCATCAACCCGCCCCGAGGACCCGCCCGCCATGAAGCCGAACCGCATCCTCATCGCCGCCCTGGCTCTCGCCGTCGCGGCCGTCCAGGCCCGCGCGGAGGACTCCCCGACGGGGCCCGCCCCCAGGACCCGCAACGTCGTCGTCGTCATGACCGACGGCCTGCGCTGGCAGGAAGTCTTCGGCGGGGCCGACCGGGCGCTGCTCAACAAGGAGGCCGGGGGCGTCGCCGACGTCGGCGGCCTGAAGGCCCGGTTCGACCGCGACACCCCGGAAGCCCGCCGCGAGGTGCTCTTGCCCTTCATGACCAACGTCGTCGCGGCCCAAGGGAGGCTGTACGGCGAGGGAGGGGAGGGCTCGCGCGTGACCAACGGCAAGAACTTCTCGTACCCCGGCTACAGCGAGGTCTTCACCGGGTTCGCCGACCCCCGCATCGACAGCAACGACAAGTTCCCGAACCCCAACGTCAACGTCCTGGAGTGGCTGAACTCCAGGCCCGAGTACCGGGGAAAGGTGGCGGCCTTCGCCTCCTGGGACGTCTTCCCGTTCATCCTCAATCGCGAGCGGAGCGGGATGAAGGTCGTCTCCGCCTGGGAGCCCCTCGGGGGCGAGGAACTCTCCCCCCGCGAGAAGATGCTGGACGAGGTCAAGGCCGACGTCCATCGCCTCTGGGCGGGCGTCGGGTATGACGCCTTCACGTTCCATGGCGCCCTGGAGTACCTGCGTCGCGAGAAGCCGCGAGTCCTGTTCATCGGCCTGGGCGAGACCGACGACTTCGCCCACGCGGGCCGTTACGACAACTACCTGGACTCGGCACACAAGTTCGACCAGTACGTCGCGCGGCTGTGGGAGACCCTCCAGTCGATGCCCGAGTACAAGGACGCCACCACGCTGATCCTCACCACGGACCACGGCCGCGGCGACGCGCCGACCGGGTGGAAGTCGCACGGCGCGGAGGTTCCGGGGGCCGACCGGATGTGGGTCGGCATCCTCGGCCCCGACACCCCCGCCCGGGGCGAGACCTCGCTGGGAAGCGCCGACCAGAATCAGGTCGCCGCGACCCTGGCCGCGCTGCTGGGCGAGGACTACAACGCCTACCAGCCCAAGGCCGGCCCGGTCATCGCCGACGCCGTCGGCCGCCGACAGGCACCCGCGGATCGCTAACCGTCGCGACGACGCCGGGCCCGGAAGGCCAGCCCGGCGATCGCCGCGGCGGCGAGCCACGCGCCCGAGGGCTCGGGGACGGCCGCGGGGGCGTCGAGGCCCGGCGGGGTCAGGATCAAGACACCGCCACCGGACGGCTCGGCTCCGGAGAGATGGACCAGCAGATCCCCGCGATCATCGATCCCCAGCGCATAGACCGAATTGCCATACCGCGCCAGCAGCTCGGGCGGGATCAGGTCGCGAATCGCGGTCTCCACGCCGGTCGCCACGTCGTGGAGCATCGAGCCGCCTCCCATGCCGCCCGACCCCGCCCGGTTGATGAGGATCTGGCCCGATTCGCTCAGTTGGGGGAACTCGTAGTATTCGCCATGGAAGGCGAGCTGGCGAAACGGCGAGAAGCCGCCGTCGGCCTGCTTCACCGCGTAGCCGAGAGCGGGGTTCCGCCAGGGGTCCGAGCTGGCGTGTATCGGGATGGTGCCGAGGACGATCCCCGAGCCGTTCACCGCGACCGGTCGCATCGTGTACGTATTGAGGACGGGCCGGGTGGCTCCCTGCCTCACCTGGTTCGTCGGCAGCCCGTCGAAGTAGCCGGACGGTAGCGAGCCCAATCGGTCGCGCGTGCTCTGGAGGAAGGCGTGCGAAGTCCCCGTCGCCTGGTTGCTCACCATCCCGTCGGCGATCGGGACGTTGCCGACCTCTCCCGGGGTGCCGACGTAGGTCGGGGTGTAGTACGCCGAAGCCTCCGCCCGCGACGGGGCGACGACGCCCCAGGCGGCCACGATCCCGAACGCGATCACCCATCCCGGCCGCATCATGGACGTCCCTCCCTGGTCGACCTCCCCCGACATGATGATGTCACGGGGGCGATCGGCCGGGAGTGTAGATGGAATCCGCGGGATGGTAAACGCGAGTTTACCGAGGCGAGCGGATCACTCGCCCAGCCACGCCTTGCGACGGGCCTTCTGGGCGTCGGTGGAGTCCGGGTTCAGCTCCAGCACCCAGTCCCGGGCGGGCTCCTGGGCGAAGGTCAGGTCCAGGCGCTGGAAGCGGTCGCGGCGGGCGATGAGGAGGGAGACCTTGTCACCGGGGCGAAAGGCCTCCAGCCGCTTCGACCACTGGCCGGCCGGGACGCGGTCCTCGTCGAAGCCGAGGATCTCGTCGCCGACGTTGAGGCCGGCCTCGAACGCCGGGGTGTCGCGCTTCACCTGGGAGACGACGAGCCGGCCGTCCTCGACCTTGGTGGTCGCGCCGAGCCACGCCTTGGGGGGCTTCTCCTCCTTGCCGGGCTCGGGCTTCTTCTCGGGCTTGTCCTTGGCGAACCGCAGGCCGAACCACTCGCATATCTCGGAGTAGTCCAGCTCGTCGGTGGTGCGCAGGGCGCGGTGGAAGAAGTCGGACAGGTCGACGCCCGCGACCTCGGCGGCGGTCTGCTCGAACTCCTCGGCCGTGAAGCCCCGCTCGCCCGAGTAGCGCCCGTAGGCCAGTCGCATCACGTCGTCGAGCGATTTCGCGCCGTCGGTCGCCTTGCGGATCCTGGCGTCCAGCATGAAGGCGACGACGGCCCCCTTGACGTAATAGCTGATCTGGACGTTCGGCGTGTTCTCGTCGCGGCGGTAGAACTTGATCCAGGTGTCCTGGGACGACTCGGCCAGCGGCTGGACCAGCCGCCCCGGCGTGGTCTGCACCCGCTCGATGTCGTTGATCGTGCGGTCCTCGCCGGGCGTCGGGGGGTCGCCGGCCAGGAACTCCGCGACGCCGCACAGGCCGGCCCGGCGGACCATCAGGCGGTCGTAGTAGCTGGTGATCCCCTCGGCGACCCAGAGGCTGGGGGTGTGGACCTCGTTCTCGTAGTCGAACGGGCCGAGTTCCACCGGCCGCAGTCGCTTGACGTTCCAGGTGTGGAAGAACTCGTGCGAGGCGAGGTACAGCCACGAGAGGTAGCTGGGGCGCGTCCGCGTGGCCCATCGGCTGGCCATCAGCACGGTGGAGTTCTTGTGCTCCAGCCCCCCGCCGGTCTCCCCCAGGATGTTGAAGAAGACGTAACGGTCGTAGGGCAGGTGGCCCCAGAACCCCTTCTGCGTCCGGACGATCGCCTCCACGTCCCTGGCCGATCGCGGGCCGTCCCAGATCCCGGCCTCCCCTTCGTTGACGAGGAGATGGGGGACGCCGTCGACCTCGAACTCGTACACCGCGGGGCTGCCGGCGTAGATGGGGCTGTCGACCAGCGTGTCGTAGTCGGCCGCGACGTAATGGTGGGGGGCGCCGGCGGGGGCGTCGGGGAGCCCGGTAATGGTCCGGGCCCAGCCGGGGGCCGGCTCGACGACGACCTCGTGGGGCCTGGCGAGGCCGTCGGCCGGGGTCATGAAGGTGGCCGCCCCCTGGAGCATGGCGAACGACGAGTCGATCCAGTTGGACTGAACGGCCATCGTCCGGCCGTAGACGCGGTACGTCGCCACGACCTCTTCGGCGCCGCCGGTCGCGACCTTCCAGCGGTTCTTCCGGCTCTTGGACCACTCCAGCGCCGCTCCGTCGGGCTTCCTCGCGGCGAAGCCCTCGACCTTGCCGGCGTACTCGCGGACGAGGTACGAGCCGGGGGTCCAGACGGGCAGCATCAGCTCGACCTCGGCCTTGCCGGCGGCCGGGATCCGGGCTTCCACCTCGACGTAATGCGTCTGGGGGGCGGGGAAGCGCGCAACGTAGCGGACCGGCTCGGCCGCGCCGGCCGCCGTGGCGGCGATCGTCGTCATGAGGCACCAGAGGGACAGGGTCGAGGGCGACGCGCGCCGGGGATTTCGGGTCATTCCAGCCTCGCTGTCGTCGGGGGTCGTCCCCGGAGCGGCCCGGGGACCGCGATTCTAAACCCCCCGGACACCCGCCGGAACCCCGCCGTCACGGCGACGACGCCCGGCCGCGCCCGCCTCGTCGACCCCCTCGGGCCGAGGCCTTGCGCGATCGCGATGCTTTTTTGCGCGTTTCGGACTATCTCCGCGGCGGGACGGCGGTCTATCCTCGCTCCGGGTGGATTCCCGAACCGTTCGGATCACGTCGCCGGGATTGCTCCGTCCCGTCGTCGTCCCGGCCCCCGGTCGCGCGACCCCGCCCGCACACTTCTTCAATGCTCATCGTCGTATTCTGGGGAGTTCCTCTCATGCTCCGACGCCCCATGCGCGGTTTCACCCTGATCGAGCTGTTGGTGGTGATCGCGATCATCGCGGTCCTGATCGCCCTGCTCCTCCCCGCAGTCCAGGCGGCGCGCGAGGCGGCGCGACGGTCGCAATGCGTCAACAACCTGAAGCAGATCGGCCTGGGGATGCACAACTACCACAGCACCTCCGGGACGTTCCCGCAGGGGGCGTCCAAGAACGCCAAGGACTGGCCGGGGGACAGCGACCTGGTCTGGGCGTCGTGGGGCGCTAACGCCCTGCTCCTGCCGTACCTGGAGCAGTCGGCGCTCTACGCCGCGGCGAACTTCTCGTGGGGGGTCAACCCCTACGGCGACCCCTGCTACCAGATCAACAGCACGGTCGCCAACACGAGGCTGGCCGCGTTCCTCTGCCCGTCCGACCCGAACGCCGGCCGGCCGAACATCAACAATTACTACGCCTCGGTCGGGACGACGACCGACTTCATGACGATCGACTGCTGGGGGGGCATCAACCCCAACTGCCGGCCGAGCGGCTCGACCGGCGTCTTCACCTACTTCATGACGTACGGCCTGGCCGACATCACCGACGGGTCGTCGAACACGATCGCCTATTCGGAGTCGCTGACCGGCAAGGAGGGCGCGGGCAACACCTACCGCGGCAACAGCACCCGCGGCGTCACGGACCCCGGCATCGTGATGTTCAACGCGGCCCGGCGCCCCGACCTGATCCTCACCGGCCTCCAGAACTGCGCCACGGCGTTCAAGAACAACCAGAACATCGCCTCCAACAAGGGGCAGCTCTGGTCCTTCGGCGCGCGGGGGTACTCGCTGTTCCAGACGATCCAGACGCCCAACGACAGCCAGTATCAGTTCGGCTCCTGCCAGTTCGGCTGCCCCGACTGCGGACTGGACCAGTCGTGGTCGGTCGGCGCGCAGAGCGCCCACTCCGGGGGCGTGAACGCCCTGTTCGCCGACGGCTCGGTCCGCTTCATCAAGGACTCGATCGCCCGGCCCACCTGGTACGCCCTGGGTACCCGCGACATCGGCGAGACCATCGGGTCCGACAGCTACTGACCACGTCGAGCCCCCCGCGCCGCGCAGGCGCGGGGGGCGTGCTCATGGCCGATCACCAATCCGTACCCGAAATGAGGACGCTCATGCCCGCCTCGCGCCCCATCAAGGCCCTGTCCCTCGCCCTCGCCTCCTCCGTCGCGATCGCCCTCGCCGGCTGCGACGGCTCCGCCGGAGACGGCGAGCAGGCCTCCCCCATCAACGAGCAGGAATCCCGGAGCCAGGCCCAGGCCTACCAGAACTTCGCGAAGACCAAGAAGCAGGGACGCCCCGCCGGCCCCCCCAAGGGCCAGGCCAAGGATGAGTCGAAGGCCACGCCCTGATCCGCCCACCCGCGTCGCCGGACCATCGCCGCGGCGGCCCTCCTCGCGAGGCACCGCCGTTTTTCGCGCGCCCCCCGCCCGTGGCCCCTCGGCGCGTCCTACGGTATACCTGGTGAAATGCGGGCCATGCGGCATCCCTGCTGCATGGGCAAGGTGGAGTGTCTCCCCCTCGCAACGAGTACGACACCAGGAGAGTCTGCAAATGTCGAGGATTTCGTGGATCGTCGCGGCGGTCGCGGGCCTGAGCCTGCCGGCGGCCTCGGCGCAGGAATTCGCGGGGGCGCCATGCCCTTGCCAGGGCGCGGCGGGTTCGGTCGTCCACGGTTCGGTCGTCGACGGCCCGGTCGTCGGCGGCCCGATCGTCGGCGGCCCGATCGCGGGCACGGTCGACGGCGCGATCGTCGACGGCGCCGGGCTCGCGAGGCCCGCCCACCACTACAGCTACTACATCGACTTCCCGGCCCCGGCGCGGACCTACGTCCCCTACGGCCCCACCGACGTCTTCTCCTTCCGCGGCCAGGCCTATGGCCACGCCTACGACCGTTGGACGTGGCCGGCGATGTCGAACGCCTCGCCGGGCGTGGGCCGGTATTACCAGATCCTGCGCTGACGGACGCGGATCGGGGCGTCGGCGCGTCGCGCCATGCGAACGCGCGTCCCTTCTCCCGGGAGGAGTGGGGACGATATCGGCGTTTCGGTCGTCCCGGCCAAGGTCATCGGCCGGGCCCCTTCGTCCCCCCGCCCGATGCGCAACATCTGTCGCACGGGCGCGGGGTCGCGTATCCTCGAAGGGGACGAGACCAGGGGCCCGGCTGTCGCGGGCCCGGGACATCCGAAGCCGATGGAGGACGATCGACGATGGCGGGACAGGGGATGTGGCGGGCCGGCGCGGTTCTCTCGGTCATGCTGGCGACGGCGACGGCGACCGCCAGGGCGGACGGGCCGTTCCCGGACAAGAACCTGGAGGCGGCGGTCCGAGCGGTCTTGAAGCACGAGCCGAACGTCGAGCTCACCGACGAGAAGCTGCGGGACGTCTACATCCTGGAGGCCGTCGGCAAGGACATCAAGGATCTCGCCGGGCTGGAGAAGTGCAAGAACCTCGGCCTCCTGCGCCTTTCCAATAACCAGATCGCCGACCTGAACCCCTTGAAGGGCCTGGCGAACCTGCAGTCGCTGGATCTGGCCGGGAACCAGATCGCCGACGTCTCCCCGCTGGCCGGGCTCAAGGGCTTGCAGTATCTCGAACTCTCCAAAAATCAGGTGGTCGACGTGGCCCCGCTCGCCGGGCTGACCGAGCTGAGCGCGCTGTACCTGGGGGGCAACCAGATCGAGGACGTGGGGCCGCTCGCGTCGCTGGAACGGCTGGCCTCGCTGGGCCTGGGCGGGAACAAGATCAAGGACGTCGGGCCGATCGAGAAGCTGACGAAGCTGTCGACGCTCGACCTGCGTGACAACCAGGTCGAGGACGTCCGGCCCCTGACCAAGCAGCCCGACCTGAAGCTCCTGATGATCGAGCGCAACCAGATCAAGAATCTAGCGCCCCTGGTCGACGCGGCGAAGGCCGACGCCGAGGGCGCCCGGTCATTCGCCCCCTACCTGCGACTTTACCTCGACGGCAATCCGCTGCCGGACGACGTCCGCGGCCCCCAACTGGAGGCCCTCAAGGGGGCCGGAGTCCGCGTCGAAGGTTGACGCGGCCGGCCCGCGCCGAAGCCCGCCCGTCCCGCGCGACGACCCTCGTCGCGCGGTCGGCGGTCGGCGGTCAACGGGCGGCGTGCCACTCCCCGGCCACGTGGGGGAGGCGGGAGATGGCGGGGTAGGCCCTCGCCTCGGCGGGGATCGGGGCGAAGCGGGGCTTGGGCTCGGCCGTGACGTACTCCGCGACGACCGGCGCGTAATGGATCACCCCAACGGCGAGCCCGATCATCCCCACCCAGACGGCGAGATCGGCGATCTGACGCATCTCGGCTGCCCCCCTTCCTTGCCCGTCGGGCCCCTCGTCCGCGAGAGCGGCCCCCTTTATCGAGTCACCATCCGCGCGAAAGGTTCGCGCGACCTCCCCCCGCCGGGGACGCTGCCGACCGGACCGGAGTCGTCACCGGCCCCTTGCCAACCTAGGGCGCGGGGCGGGCGGCGCGTCGCATAATTCCGCCGGGTCGCGCGGGCCGCCCGGCTCGGCGCGTCGGAGTCCGCCGTGGACCCGGGAGGTCCTCCGTCGGCGAACTCGCGGCTAGGCCCCGGATGGCTCACCCCATACGCAACAGGCGGGCCGATTCCTCGCGCCTCCGGAGGATTCCGCCGGGTGGCCCCGGTACGCCGGGTGGCCTATAAGGGAGTCAGACAGCGCGAGGGCCGATGGAGGCCCCACGCCGGCGGGAGGGATCGATGACGAGCATGCGGATTCTGATCGCGGGGCTGGCGATTCTCGGCCTGGGGGCGGCTCCGTCCGACCCGCTCCTGGTCGCGCCTGACGGGCCGACGTGGAACCTGGACGACGTGGGGATCTACCGCGTCGGGTTCGCCTACCGGGGCAAGCCCGAGGTCGATTTCCCCGTCGGCTGGTCGGGCCAGTTCGATGAGCGAGCCGGCGTCGCGCTGATCGGCGACGGACTGCGCAACGGCCGGGAAGCCGTGCTCCACCATTGCCCGTGGCGCGGCGGCACGGGGACCGCGTTCCAGGAGTTCCACCTCCAACTCCCCCGCGCGGGGCGGATCGTCCTGAAGGGGGCGACGGCGCTTCGCGAGGATGGCGTCGGCAAGTCCGACGGCGTCCGCTTCCGGGTCGCGCTGGACGGCCGGACGCTACTCGACGAGCTTCGAACCGACGCCGACTGGAAGCCGTTCGAATTCGACCTGACGAAGGACGCGGGAAAGGCCGTCGTCGTCCGGTTCGAGACCGACCCCGGCCCGAAGGACGACGCCAGCTTCGACTTCGCCCTGTGGGCCGGCCGCTCGATCGTCCTCGACGGTTACGAGCCCACGCGCAAGGTCCGCCCGGCGGCGCCGGCCGTCGCGTTCCGCGGCCTGGCCTCGCGCGAGGGGAGGGGCCTGGCCCCCCCCGCGACCTCGCCGGCGAAGGTGGAGATCCGCCGCGACGGCGACGCCTTCGTCCTCCGCTCGACCGACTCCCTCGGCGCGTTCGCCTTCCGCTGGGCCCTCCCGACCACCCCCGGCGCCGAGGCGTCCGAGCTCACCGAGCCCGGCGCGTTCGGCTCGATCGTCCTGGAGGCCGACCGCGAGGGGGAGGCCGTCAAGGTCCCGCTCGCCACCACGGCGCGCGTCGCATGGACCGCCCCGGCGACCGCGGGGGAGGCCCGATGGGAAGCGGACGATTCGCCCGTCCTCGTCCGCGCGTTCGACGTCGGCGGCCAGGCCGCCACGCTCCGCGTGAAGGGCTCCATCGTCGGCCGGAGCCTGGCCCTCGACGTGACGGTCGACCGGCCGGTCGTCGCGCGGGTCGATGGCGGCTCGTGGGGCCCCACGCCGTCTCGCCGGGACGTGCCGACCCCGTATTACAGCGGCGGTCGGATCACCTATCTCCCCGCCGAGGATCTGTTCGTCTCCAGCCAGGTCGACTGGACGACCTCGCTCGCCTCCCGCCATGAGAACTCCCGCGCCGACTACCTTGCGCTCACCGACGGGTCGCGCAACGCCCCCGCCGAGCGCTTCCTCTACTCGGCCGCGTGGACGATCCAGGAGGTCATGCCGAACATCCCAAACCCGCCCTCGCCCCACATCGAGGACATGGCCGGCCGCGTGGTGCTCGACATCTGGGGCGGGCGCTACGCCGACATCGCGAGGAAGTTGGAGGCCCTGCACGACGCCGGCCTGCGCGACCTGGCGGTTATCGTCCACGACTGGCAGCGAAGCGGCTACGACAACGCCCTCCCCGCCCATTACCCCGCCGCCGAGGACAAGGGGGGCGAGCCCGGCATGCGGGCGCTCAAGGCGGCCGGAAAGCGGCTCGGCTACCTCGTCGCGCTGCACGAGAATTACGTCGACTACTACCCGAACTTCGAGGGCTTCGACGAAAAGCACATCGCGCGAGACTCCGAGGGCAAGCGCCAGCTCGCCTGGTTCCACCCCGGCAACAAGATCCAGTCGTTCGCGATCAAGCCGACGGTCATGCTCGACCTGGCGAGGACGCAATCGCCCGAGATCCACCGCCGGTACGACACCGACAGCTCGTTCCTCGACGTGAACTCGTCGGTCCCCCCCTGGTTCCACGTCGACCAGGAGGCGGGGGTCGACGGCGCGGGCAAGTTCCAGCGCGTGCGACAGGCGCACGTCGAGACCTGGCGATACCT
The DNA here is from genome assembly GCF_037189885.1 of Paludisphaera sp. NCBI lineage: Bacteria > Pseudomonadati > Planctomycetota > Planctomycetia > Isosphaerales > Isosphaeraceae > Paludisphaera > Paludisphaera sp. Next base: position 31,334 of record NZ_JBBCIR010000067.1, on the reverse strand, counting down.
GCGGGAGGTCCACGGCGGGCCGGTGCTCGGCGAGGGGAACAACCACTGGTACTGGAGCGGCCTGCTCGACGGCGTGGAGGCCCAGTTCGGCTCCGGCTGGCCGAGCAACGCCGGGCTCGACGCCCCGCTGTTCGTCGACTTCGACCTGCTGAAGATCCACCCGCTCCAGCTCAACCACGGCATGGGCTACTACGAGCGATGGTGGGACAAGTCCCGCGTGCCCGGCGGGTCGCCGCCGCCGGTGGCGGTGCTGGACCAGTATCGGGCCCAGGAGGTCGCGTTCGGCCACGCCGGGTTCCTGAGCGGCTCGGCGTGGGCGTCGGTGCCGCTGGCCTGGCTGGAATACAACCTCATGGCCCCGGTGACGAAGCGGCTCGCCACGGCCCCGGTCATCGCGATCCAGTACGAACTGGGCGGGGAGTGGATGGACGCCTCCGCCGTGGTCCGCTCGGGCGTCCCCACGGCCGACGCCTGGAACCGCGTCCGCGTCCGCTACGACGGCGGCCTGACCGTCGTGGTCAATCAGTCCGCCGAGACGATGAGGACGGAAGGGGTCGAACTGCCGCGCTTCGGCTGGATCGCCCGCGCCGAGGGCTTCTCCGTCGGCACGACCCTGCGCGGCGGGATCGTGACCGACTCGGTCGACACGCCCGACGCCTTCATGGCCAACGCGCGATCCGCCGTGGACTGGGACTTCTCGGGCGTGGCCCGCGTGGAGCCGACCGCGACGTTCCGCCAGACGGGGCCGCGGACGTTCGCCGCGCGCTACGCCTGGAAGGTCCGCGGGCCGGTGCGGCGCGACTACATGACCTTCGTCCACTTCGGCAAGCCGGGCGCGGGGGACGACGACATCCTGTTCCAGCAGGACCACCCCCTGAAGACGCCCATCAGCCGCTGGAAGGCCGGCTCGACCGTCGAGGACGGCCCGTACGAGATCCGCGTCCCGGACGGCCTCCCCGACGGCGATTACGCCTGGACGATCGGCCTGCACGCCCCCGAGACGGGCCGCGCGGCGCTGGAGGGGCCGACCGACGGGACCGGCCGCAATCTCATGGGCGTGATCCACGTCTCCGACGGCGGCCGGACGATCCGGTTCACGCCCGAGAAGCCCGCGGAGACCGACCGCGGCGCGGCGTCGCTCGCCAACCTCAACATCGAGAACAAGGTCGTCGACTTCGGCCCGGTCAAGACCGACGGCGGCGTCTCGATCCGCAAGGTCGGCCGCGAATGGGTCGCCCACCTCGTCCCCCGCGATCGGGCCTTCTCGCTGCAACTCGACACGACCCGATTCGGCAAGCCGTCCGACATCCGCGCCGATGGCGGCTCGTCCCCCCGCGTCGCCCCCACCTTCGACGGCCGCTGGATGCGCCTCCGCCCCAACGGCGCGAAGTCCTACCGCTGGCCCGCGGAGTAAGTTGAAGCCCCGGGGGAGCGTATCAACGAGTCGAGCCGTCTCAATCTCCGACTCCCCTCGCGGGAGTCGGAGATTGAGGCCTTCGACGAAATCCCGTTCGCGAAAGCATTTGCGGCGGCTGGTCCGGCGGACGCGCGAGCCGCTGGATTTTTTACAGCCTGCCTTGTGAAAAATCCCGTTTGCACCCTTGATCCGGGCCAACCGCCCGCCTATACTTCGAGTCAATGAGACTGAATCTCAGTCTCGAATCTTCCCGCGAGGTTTGAGTGGTGCCTCTTCGCGGGTCCCTCCCCGGAGGCGACCGGCGCTCCCCGCGTCATGGCGCTTCCGCTTCACTTCCCCCGACCGTCCTGGTCGACGACGGCCCCGGATGAGACAAGGCATCCGGGGCCGCCGTCCTTTCGAAGGCCGGTCGGTGTAGAATCGTCGGCCGCGGTCGATATCCCGGTCTCGCTCCCGGAGGACGCCCATGCTCGCGCGCCGAACGTTCGCCGCCCTCGCGGCCCTGGCCCTGCTGATCCCGGCCGCCCGGGGGGCCGATCGCCCCAACGTGGTGTTCATCCTGGCGGACGACCTGGGGATCAACGACCTGGGCGGTTACGGCCGGGAGGAGCACGCGACGCCCCGGCTCGACGCGTTGGCGGCGAGCGGGGCGCGGTTCACGTCGGCGTATTGCGGGCTGTCGATCTGTTCGGCGTCGCGGGCGGCGCTGATGACGGGGAAGTCGCCGGCGCGGCTACACCTGACGACCTTCCTCCCCGGCCGCCCGGACGCGCCGTCGCAGAAGCTGCTGCACCCGGACATCGCCCAGGGGTTGCCGTCGTCGGAGGTCACGCTCGCCGAGCGGTTCAAGGCGATGGGCTACGCGACGGGGATGTTCGGCAAGTGGCACCTCGGGAACGGCCGGGGGTCGAGGCCGGGGGATCAGGGGTTCGACGAGGTTTTCACGCCCCCGGGGGACTCGAAGCCCTCGGCCGACGAGGGGGGCAAGAGCGAGTACGCGATCACCCGCGAGGCGATCAAGTTCCTGGAGAGCCGCAAGGACGGCCCGTTCTTCCTGTACGTCGCCCATAACACGCCGCACGTCGCCCTGACCGCCCGGCCCGAGCTGGTGGAGAAGAACCGCGACGCCTTCCACCCGACCTACGCCGCGATGATGGAGACCATGGACGACACCGTCGGCATGATCCTCGACGCGCTCGAGCGGAACGGCCTGTCGGAGAACACGATCGTCGTCTTCACGTCGGACAACGGCGGGCTGCACGTCCTGGAGGTGGGGGACGTCCCCACCCACAACACCCCCTTCCGCGCCGGCAAGGGGTATCTGTACGAGGGGGGCCTGCGCGTCCCGCTGATCGTCTCGTGGCCGGGCCGAATCCCCGCCGCGACGATCGACGACCCGACCGTCAACATGGACTTCACCCCGACCCTCATGGAGCTATGCGGCGGCCCCGCGCCGGCCGAGCCGGGCCTTGAGGGAGTGAGCATCGCCGGGCGACTTCGGGGCGGCCCCGCGCCGGCGCCGAGGCCGTTCGCGTTCCACTTCCCGCACTACACCAACCAGGGGAGCCGCCCCGCCGGCTCGCTCCGCGAGGGGGACTGGAAGCTCATCGAGAATTACGAGGACGGCCGGCTTGAGCTGTACGACCTCGCCGCCGACCCCGGCGAGCGTCGCGACCTCGCCGCCGAGCAGCCCGCGCGGGCCCGCGACATGCGGGCGCGGCTCGACGCCTGGCGGAAGTCGGTCGGCGCGCAGCGCAACGAGCCCAACCCGGAGTACGACCCCGCGCTCGCCGCGCCAATCTATCGAGACTTCGACTCCTCCACCGTCCGCCCGCTCGCCACGGCCGCCGAGACCGCGGCCATCTTTCGCGTGTGGCGCAAGCTCATGAACGCCGCCGTGGCCGGGGCCAGGGGGAAATAAGAAGAGGCTATGTAGAATAATTGAAAAGCATTCGTGCTAAGTAAAACCATGACGAAGAACACGAGTTTCGCTCCAATGCCGGCTGGTTTCCGTGCCTTAAGCATGGGGGCCGACATTGGATTCATGTTTGCGTCGACCCGCCCGTGGAACTTGAGAGGTGGTATTCGGGCCGACTACCATGCGTGTCGTCCTACCATCCAGGCGAGGCAGGATAATGATCTTATGCAGGGCGGTAGATAGGGTCGTGACTTGTACCTCGTCTTGGCACGAGTCTGGATGCGTCGTTGGAGCCACTGTCAACACTTGCTGTGTTCCTGAAGGCGTGCTTGTTCCGCAACCCCCGATAGATGAATGGCGCATCGAGACGAGCTTTGGACATCTTCTTTGTGTTGAATTATCGAGGCCGAACGGCGGGATGCTGGCGGCGTTCAATTTGACGTATCCGCTTCCGGTTGATATCAATGGAACGTCTCTCCGCGACAGGAGCATCGACCACATCAGTGGATACCCGTACTTCGACATCGACCTAAACAGGTGCTCGACAACGAGAGGAGCCGCTTCAAATTCCTTGCGTCGTATTTTCGAATCCAACATGGTTTATTCAATCTCCGTGACGCGCATTCATTCCATCTTGATCGAATTCGATTCGCCTCCCGTCACGGCGATCGAAGCTGGCAAAGAAATAAGCCTTGGAATCAGCAGTGATGGTTCTTTGGTCGCCGTTGAATTTACGAATCCTGGCGGCAAGGCGCTTGAATCGCTAAGAAAATTTAGAAGGTAGTTGTCGCGCGGGGCGGACCGCCTGAAGTGATCGCTTTTCCCGGGCCCTAAGGCTCCAGACGGGCGCGGACTCCATACCCGGCGCGTCACCCGCGGGCCGAAGCGGCTCCCGTCGAACCTCTGGGCCGTCAATCGATCAGGGCGCGATACTTGGGATCCTCGTCGATGAAGACGGCCTCCCCCTCGATGGCGAAGGCGAGGCGGAATTGCTCGCCGGCGCGGGCGAGGTCGCCGAGTTCGTGGAGGCACTGGCCGAGGCGGAGGTGGAGGAACGCGTTGGCGTCGCCGCCGGGGAGGGTCAGGGCGCGCGCCAGGTCGTCGCGGCCGGCGGCGTAATCCCCCTGGAGGAACCGGGTGTAGCCGATGTTCCCCAGGATCCACGCCGACCCTTCCTGTTCGTCGGCCGGCTCGCCGAGCAGGGCCCAGGCGGACTCGTAGGCTTCCAGGGCCTTGGCGTAGCTCCCCGCGTCGGCGAGGTCCACGCCCAGGTCGCACAGCTCCTCGATCTCGTCGTTCACGGGGCGCCTCGCGGTCAGAGTCCCAGGGATCGGGCCAGGCGGGCCATGCCGGCGGTGGGGCCGTCGGCCGCGCCGTAGACGGACGAGCCGGCGACGAGCACGCGAGCCCCGGCCTCGACCAGCTCGGGGGCCGTCGTCGGGTCGACGCCGCCGTCGACCTCCAGCTCGCAGCCGGGGTTCACCTCGTCGATCATGTGGCGGACCTCGCGGACCTTCGATAGCGTCCGACGGATGAACGTCTGGCCGCCGAATCCGGGGTTGACGGTCATCACCAGCACGACGTCCAGGTCGGGGAGGATCTCGTCCAGCATCGCCGCGGGGGTCGCCGGGTTGATCGCCACGCCGGCCCCCAGGCCCAGCCCCTTGATGCGCTGGACCGTGCGGTGCAGGTGGAGGGCCCCCTCGACGTGGACGATCAGCGACGTGGAGCCGGCCTCGGCGAAAGCTTCGAGGAAGGCGTCCGGGTCGTGGATCATCAGGTGGGTTTCCAGCGGCAGCGTGGTGGCGGGCCGCAGGGACTTCACCAGCACCGGCCCGAACGTGATGTTGGGGACGAACCGCCCGTCCATCACGTCGACGTGGATCCGGTCGGCCCCGGCCGCCTCCACCTCCTTCACCTGCTCCGCGAGCCGCGACAGGTCGGCCGAGAGGATGGACGGGGCGATCTTGATGCGATTGTCGTCGTTCGGCCTGGCGGTCATCGGGAGGGCTCCGTGGACGCTTCGTCGTTCGGGGGCGAAACCAGTAGGGGGAGGCATCGGTTCAGGCGGTCGTAGGCGACCCTGGGGCTCACGACCGCCGGCTGCTCCCCGCGCTTGCCGTGGGAGACCCAGTTGCGGAAGCGGCGAACCTGGTTCACTTCCTCGATCAAGGCGGCGTCGAGCGGCTTGAACGGCTCCAGGACGGCGAAGAAGCTCCCCTCGCGGATGCGGTCCTTGGCCGCCTGGATCGCGTCGACGATGGATCGATGGCGAAGCCCCCCCTCCTCCAGGGCGATCTGATCCAGGACGGCCCGCCGGACGGTCGCCTCGAACACCGAGAACAGGACGACCACGGCGATGTCGTCCAGATGCCCGCGTCCGTTGGCGGCCGAGGCGACGACGGATTCCTTCTCAAGTTCGAAGAAATGCCGGTCGCCCTTCCAGGGTGGACTCTCCCAGGAGAGGTGATCCCACCACTTTTCGCCGATCCGTTCCATCCTCCGCAACGAGGCGAGGGCGTCCCCGTACCACCGCCAGGCGTCTTCCAGATCGTTCACGAGAACAAGTCCTGGAGCGCCGCCTGGAAGTTCTCCTTGTTCCACGCGCGGACGCCGCCGCCGTCGTCGACCATCAGCCAGAATCGGCTCGCGTCCGAGAAGGCCCTATGGAGTTCGAACCGCCCGAAAGCGCCGCTCATATCGACCCGTCCCTCGGAGCGGAACCCTTCCCGGCCGAAGCCGCCGATGCTCCCGACGACGTTCCTCCCGATCGGCCGAAGGTGGACGAAGCGGCCGGGCGCCAGGCCGATCCGCATCACCGCGACGCTGTACGGAGGCCATCCCTCCTCGTGGATCTCGACCTCTCCCACGTCGACCTTCAGGACGCTCAAGGCGTCCTCTTCGGCCAGCCATTGCTTGATCTGGGAGCAGAGTTCGGAGACGTCGCCCCGCCACGCCTCGATGTCCCCACGGCGGGCTTCCTCCGCGGCCGGGTCGCTGGCCTGGGCCGCCAGCCAATCCCGGAAGCCGAGCGAAGGCCGCTTCGCTCCCGGCCGCGCGGCTGACGCCGCGTCCGACCAGGCCTCGTCCTCCGTCGCGCCCCTGCCCAAAACTTGCGCCCCGAGAGTCGGCGCCGAGAAGACCACCCAGCCCCCCTCGGATATGGGCGTCGGCTGTCCGAGGGCGTGGATCGGCTTCTGGAAGACCGCGTCCGCCTGAGGATGGCGCGACCGGACGAGTTCCCTGGCGGACGCTCGGGTCTCTTGCGTGGACATGGGGATGCCTCGGTCGGGTTCACAGGGCGAACGACAGCCGGCGGCGGTACTCGAAGGCCAGCTCGGAATCCTCGGGGAGGAGCTGGAAGACGGCGAGCATGAGCTTGCGGGCCTCCTCGCCGGTGGCCTTGCGGTCGGTCTCCACGAGGTCCAGGGCGATCGCCAGCGCCTCCTCGTAGCGGGCGGCGGCGGCGAGGGCCTCGGCCAGCTTGAGCTTGAGCGCCTTGTCGCGCGGGGCGGCCTCGGCGGCGGCGCGGGCGGCGTCGACGTCGGTGCCGCCCTCGGACTGGGCCTTGAGGACCAGCTCCGCCTTGAGCTTCTCGGCCTCGGGCTCCAGGAAGCCGCGACGCTCCAGCTCCAAAACCGTCGCCCGGGCCTCGTCCACGCGCCCCGTCGCCAGCGCCAGCCGGGCCAGGCCGACGCGGGCCGCCGCCATCTCGGGGTCGAGCGTCAGCGCCTCGGAGAACCTCGCGCCGGCGGCCTCGGGGTCGGACGCCTCCAGCGCGCGGGCCTCGGCGACGAGCGTCTCGGCCTTCGAGGGGAGCAGGCGGTCGAGCCACTGGCGGATGAAGCCCTCGGACTGGACGCCGGTGAAGGCGTCGAGGATCTCGCCGTCGCGGACGCCGAAGACGGCCGGGATCGACCGCACGCGCAGGCTGGCGGCGACCTCGGGCGCGCGGTCGGAGTCCACCTTCGCCAGCACGAACTTGCCGTCGTACTCGCGCGCCAGCTTCTCCAGCAGCGGGCCCAGCATCTTGCACGGCCCGCACCACGTCGCCCAGACGTCGACCACGACCGGCACGGTCTTCGACCGCTCGACCACGTCGGCCTCGAACGTGGCGCTCGTGGCGTCCAGGATGTACGGGGAGGGGTCGGCCGGCGTGGCGGTGGGGTCGTTCATGGTCTCGATGGGTCGGGTGGAGGATGGGGGCGGTGCGTCCGTGAAGTTCATCATACGCGCGGCGACTCCGCGGGGAACACCCCGATGGATGTCCCCGCGGGAGGGCGCTACTCCGCCTCGGCGCGGGCTTCGTCCGCCAGCCGACGGACGGCGTCGACGACGACGTCCTGGACCCGGGGCTCGAAGAAGCCGACCATGGGGTTCAGGTCCCGGCTCCACGCCCAGAGCGTCACGCCGATCGCCTCGTGGCCCCCCTCGGCGACGACCTTCGCGGTCGGCAGGTAGCCGAAGCAGTCGTTGTTGTAGCCGGAGATCCACAGCCTGTCCGGGCCGAGGGCCTGGCGCAACAGCGTCGCGTACTCGGCGACCGGCTCCCCGGGCAGCGCCGCCAGCGTCAGGGAGTCGCCGAACCGCCAGACCGCTACGGGCGCCGTGTATCGGGTCGGCAGTTGCTCGCCCGCGTCCAGAACCTCCAGCATGTGCCGGGCCTGCCACGCCTGGAAGTTCGGGCGATCCCGGTAGGCCTCGATCTCCGCTCGCGAGAGCTGTCGCAGCGGCAGGTCGACCCGCGCGTGGGCGACTTGCAGGGGGCCGTCGACGGGGGCGAGCGGCCCGTCGAGGACCCGGCAGACCTCGCGGCCCAGCGCCTCGCCGTGCGTCCGGGCCTGCTCGATCGTCCCGCGAGGCTCCGGGTTGGCGTCGCCGCCGCAGCCGGCCAGGAACAGGGCCGTCGCGCCCGGGTGACGCTCCTCGACGACGGCGCGGGCGTAGCCGGGGTAGTCGGCGCTGATCACGTTCCCGACGCCGGCCGCCACCGCGTGGCAGGCGCAGCCGAAGACCACGGCCAGGGGCTTCCCCTCCGGCGAGTCGACCCGCAAGACGGGGACCACGTCGTCGACCGGGGCGTCCGGGTTGGGCGCCATGACGACCCCTTCCGGCCTCGGGAGCCGGCGACTGGTGGGGACGTCCGAGCGGCCGACCCCCCAGGAGAGCCGCGCCGGCCGTAGGTCGGCCAGGGCCCGCTCCACCAGGTCGACGAGCTGGTCACGCAGCCGATGGGTGTAGGCGACCGTCGCCTCCGCCTGCTCGGGCGTCATGTCCGGGTGGGCGACGTTGAGCTCCGGGCGCGGGTCCAGGCTGACGACCGGCCCGTTGTGCGTGTGCGACGCGTTGAAGATCAGCCGTTCGGGGGGCAGGCCGGTCCGCTCGGCGATCCGGCTCGTCACGGCGTCGGTGACGACCGCCGCCTGGAAGCCGACCAGGTCGGCCGCGACGATCACGGCTCGCCGGCCCCTCGCGTCCACAAGGGCCAGCGCGCGGGCCGACAGGTCGTCGGCAACCCCGTCGAACGCCCCGTTGCGATTGGTGTAGCCGAGCAGGATCGTCGGCCGCTCGGGCGTGATCACGGCCGTCGCCACGCCGGCCTTCCAGGGGGGCGTCCCGTCGTCGAATCCCCGAGTCGCCGGCACGCCGACGACCAGCATCGATATCCCGACCGTGATCGCCCGTCGGAGTCTTCTCATCATCGGTTCCTCAATCCCAAGCGGACGCCAGCATGCCGCGCCCCGCCGGGGGCCCAAACGCAAGCTCAGTAGCTCAATGCAGTAGGGGAAGCGAATGCGGTCGTCGGAAGTCGTCGGATCCGGGATCGCGCCAGCAGCGAGTTAGGACTCGTCCTTTATGTCCTCCAGGAACCAAACCGAGCTGGGCAGGTAGAGCTCGGCAGCCTCGATGATCCTAGGCTCGATCCGCACGACGCTGCCCTGCGGCGGTCCCCACAGCCGCTCCATCCGTTCGACGCACTCCCAGGCTGATCGCCCGCACAAGAAGAATTCGTCCACCGCGTCCGAATCGGCGTGCAGGGACATGAAGCGAGCCCCGAGCGTGCGAGCGATCGCGCGGAAGGCGAGCAGGTGCGCCCGTCGCAATGGCTCGATGGCGAGGAAGCCCCGCCACCTGCCCCCCGCGCGGACCCTCGCCGCCGTGGCAGTCACGCTCAGCAACAGGTTCCCCGGACCGTCGAAGCATCGCGGGCCTGGGCGCCGAGGGGATTCCGGGATGGCCACCCACGACCTTTGTGGGGGCCGGTAATTGTCCGGCTCCGACGCCAGCCAATATTCGCTCACCGCCACCGTCGCTTCGGTCGTGGCGTCGAGCCTCGTGAGGATTTCCCTCACATCCCGGGGGTCGGCCAGATCATGGTCGAGAAGCAAGTTGATCCTGGTACCCATCGCCCTCGCCGCTCCGGACGATTCCCGTCGGTTCTCCCAAGGCAGGAGCTTTTCGATTCGTGAGTGCTGTTAATTAAGAGGGACAGCCTCCGCCGCGCTCGCCGAGTGTTCCCCCCCCCCGCGCGAAGCCCGGGGGAGAGAACGCGGATCATGTTTTTGGATTGCGATCCGGCGCTCTCCGCCGGCCTGCCCCCGTCAGTCCTTCAGTTCGGAGAACAGCTCCATGAGCGTGGCGACGATCTTCTCGGACGCCTGGGGCTCGACGCGGTTGACGCCCAGCCAGGTCTCGTAGCCGCCCAGCTCGAAGTGCCGCGGGGTGGGGAGGTAGCCGTACGAGCCGTTGGCCAGCTCGATGGTGAAGGTCGACGGGAACGGGCTCCGCTCCCTGATCTCCAGGCCGGTCTCCGTGAAGACCTCGAACGGGATCGCGGCGACGCCGAGGTCGCCGATCCGGAACGCCTCGAGCATCACCGAGGCCTCCTCGGGGGTGTCGACCAGCATCAGCGTCCGCTCGGCGAAGATCCGCTCCAGGCCGTGGTGTTGCGGGGCGCCCTCGGGCTTGGCCAGGACCTCGCGGGCGTGGGCGACCTGCTCGGGCGTCGGCCGCCGTCGCTTCAGCGCCAGCTCCCGGCTCGCGGCGGCGAGCTTGAGCTTCGGGCGGAACTCCACGCCTTCATACGCCTTCGCCACCCGGGCGGCCAGGTCCTCGGCGACAATCGTCATCTTCTCGTAGGGGGCGTGGGGCTTCGCGGGGGGCGTCCCCTTCACGTCGATGTTGTTCACGTCGCCGCTGGTGCCGTTGGTCATGAACCCCACGAACGGCGGGTCTTGCAGCGGGTCGGCGCCCAGCAGTTCGCCGATCCGGCGGGCGAAGATGCCGAAGTAGTCCGCCGAGACGTGCCCGGACGGCACCCCGCCGACGTAGTGCAGCGAGTAGTTCGCCAGCAGCGCGACCGGGCGGCCGTCTGGGGTCCGCACCGCCAGGAAGGAGGCCTTCGGGTCGGTCGGCCCGGCGGGGCGGTCGATCTTGGGGTTCCGGCCGGGGTTCATCAGCGCGAGTTCCTCACCGCCGTACGGCGACGGGACGGTCTCGCCCGGCTTGAGCAGCCATCGACGGTTGAACAAGTGCTCCGGCGCCTCGATCGAGCCCCAGCCGACCTCCGCCGGCGCGAGGTTCCCCGCCGCCAGTCGGACGGCGTCGGCGATCCGAAGCGTCAGGAACCGCTGATACTCGGTCGGCGGGTCGTCGACGCCGAACGGGTCCTTCGACCGCCCGCTGGTGGCCGAGTGCGTGTGCGTGGCCGCGGCCAGGATGTTCCCCGCCGGGATCCCCGTCTTCTCCACGATGAGCGCGCGGGCCGCGTCGAACACCCCGCGCGAGACGCCCACGCTGTCGACGATCACGAAGGCGAGCTTCGTCTCGCCGTCGTCCAGCACGAGCGCCCGCGCGTGCAGCGGGTCGTGGACGTAACTGGCCGGCGGCGTGGTGAAATTGCCGACGATCGGGTCGTCCAGGAACGGCGTGACGTCCCGCGCCGCGGCGCCGGCGCGGAGGGGCCCCTCCGCGGCCGGCGCCGCGAGGGCGACGCCCAGCAGCGTCGCGAGTGCCATCGAGAATCGCGCGAGCGGAAGCATCATCGTTGAGTATCCCCGGGGTCTGGGTGGCGGTACGGGCCCGACGCCCCTCCACTTACGCCGAAAGGCCCGCCCCCCGCAAGCCTCCGCCACCGGCCGGGCCGGCGAAGCCGCGCGGGAAAGGGGGGGGCCACGCGCTTGATGAGCGGGGCGCGGGGCGCTACGATATTCGGTGGGGCGATGCCGTTCCCCTCCGGAACATCGTCGGGGCGTCGTCGATCCCGCTCCCCGGCTCGTCGGCCGCGCCCGTCGACGAGCGCCCGCCACATATGAACCGAGGTGGACGTGATCGGTCGGACGCCTGATCGTCTCAAGTTGGGCAGGCCCAGGGGGATCGACCTCGGGGGCTCCGCCCGCTGGCTGGAAGCCCACATGCGGACCGTCATCCGGCGGGGCCCGCTCACCCGCCGCGAGCAAGGGCTCGCCGATCGCCTCAAGCGGCTCAAGAGCGAGGCCGGCTCGCACTCCCCCAGCGCGCCGACCATCCTGAAGATGATCCCCGAGCTGCGGATGCGGGTCGACGCCTGCTTCCTGTCCAACCCCTACGCCACCGAGCTGTTCCTGGACCACCTCTATCGCGAGGTGATCCGGCCGGGGCGGCTCCGCAAGCTGCTGGAGTTCTACCCGTCGCAGAACCGCGTGATCGCGGGGAAGCTGGCGGGCGCCCTGGGCCTGCCGACCGAGCGGCTGTTCATCGGCAACGGCGCCATCGAGATCATCCAGGCCATCCTCCACCGCTTCACCGGCGAGAAGATCCTCGTCAACCTGCCGACCTTCTCCCCCTACTACGAGTTCGCCCGGCCTGACACCCGCGTCGTCCACCACGTCCTCCGCAAGGAGGACGAGTTCCACTTCGACGTCGGTGAGTACCTCCGGACGGTGCGCCGGGAGCGGCCGGACACCGTCGTCCTCATCAACCCCAACAACCCCGACGGCGGCTACATCCCCCACGCCAGGCTCCTCGCGATGCTGGAGGAGCTGCGCGACGTCCCCAACGTCCTGGTCGACGAGAGCTTCATCCACTTCGCCTGCGAGGGGGAGGGGTTCGACTACTTCACCCTGACGCGCGAGGTGGAGCGGTTCCCGAACCTGATGGTCGTCAAGAGCATGTCCAAGGACTTCGGCGTCGCCGGCATCCGCGCCGGCTACGCCGTGATGTCGCCGGGGCGGGTGAAGGCGCTCCTGGACACCGGCTACCTGTGGAACTCGTCGGGGCTGGCCGAGTACTTCTTCGACCTCTACTCCCGGCCCGAGTTCCAGTCCGACTACGAGCGCAAGCGGGTCCACTACGTCCGGCACTCGCGGCGGTTCTTCAAGGCCCTGACGCGCCTGCCGGGGGTCCACGTCTACCCGACGCACGCCAACTTCGCCCTGCTGGAGCTGCGCCGCGACGACATGACGGCCGAGGACCTGGTCTGCCGGCTGCTGGTCCGCCGCGGCATCTACACCCGCGCCTGCGACGACAAGAAGGGGCTCGAACCCGGCCGCTTCGTCCGGGTCGCCTCCCGAACCCGCTCCGAGAACCGCTACATCCTGCGGGGCCTCAAGGAAGTCCTGCGTTGAGCGGGGCGCGGTCGGCGGGCTTCCCGCCGCGCGTGGCCGAAAAACCGCCACGCGCGCCTCGGGGGTCTCCACGACCCAAGTCCTAAATTCATGCGATGTCGCTTGATGCGTCGTCGACGATCGACGGCGCGCGGGTTGCCCCAGGGGCCGGGCCTCCGAACAGCCCTTCAGGCCCCGAGGCACCCGGACATGAGACGCCCGCGCGGATTCACGTTGATCGAATTGCTGGTGGTGATCGCGATCATCGCGGTCCTGATCGCGCTGCTGCTCCCCGCCGTGCAGGCGGCCCGCGAGGCCGCGCGGCGGATCCAGTGCACGAACAACCTCAAGCAGATGGGCCTGGCGATCCAGAATTACGTCTCGGCGGTCGGCGCCCTGCCCATGACGCTGACGATCTCCGGGAGCGGGACGACCGTGAGGTGGACGAACTCTTGGGGGGCCCACGCGCGGATCCTGCCGTTCTCCGAGCAGGGGCCGATGTTCGACTCGATCAACTTCGCCGTCGACATGCAGACGCCGCCGAACGACACCGCGACGGGGATCGTCGTGTCGTTCCTGGTCTGCCCCAGCGAGGTCAGGCCGCCGGTGCGGCAGTCGACCCCGCCGTCGGCGATCGCCAACTACGCCTACTGCCAGGGGGATTGGTTCGTCTACGGCGGGCTCTCCGGCCCGACGAGGAACCGCGTCGCGTTCGGCGTGAACCAGAGCCGGAGCCTGGCCGAGTTCGTCGACGGCACGAGCAACACGCTGCTGATGTCCGAGGGGAAGGCGTACCAGACGTACTATCGAGACTGCCCGACCTTCAGCCTGGGCGACCCGAACAACGTCCCCGGGCCCGACGCCGACCCCCGCGTCGCGCTGCCGGAGTACGCCGGCGGCTGCCCCGTCCGGGTCGACGACGGCCGGACCCAGTGGTTCGAATCGGGCTCGCACCACAACGGCTTCACCACGGCCTGGCCCCCCAACAAGCGGACCCCCGGCGGCCCGGACGGGATGTATCGGGACGTCGACATCACGTCGAGCCGGGAGAAGCTGGGCCGGCCGACCTTCGCCGCCGTCACCGCCCGCAGCCACCACCCCGGCGGCGTCAACGCGCTGCTGGCCGACGGCTCCGTACGCTTCGTCAAGGACTCCATCAACGGCTGGACCTGGCGGGCGCTGGGGAGCGTCGCCGGCGGCGAGGTCGTCTCCGCGGACGCCTACTGAGCGGGCCGGCCGCGCGGCGTGGCCGGCCGTCGCGCGTCACGACCCGCGGGGCGCGGCCCGTATTGTGGACGGCGGGCGGCTGCTGCTAGAATCCCCCGGTGGGGGAGGGTAGGCCCCCGACTTGGCTCCCCGCGACAGGATGACGGCTTTGACGACCTCGCCAGGATCACGCTCCGCCTTGATGGAAGCTCGGGACGACATCCGGCCGATCCCGGCCTTCCTCACCCCGTTCTGGCCGTCGAACCTCGGCAGTAACGGGATCGCCTCGTACGTGGAACGGATGGTCGGCTACCTGCGCGCCCGGGGCGTCCAGCCCGTGGTCATGAGCCACCAGGTCGGCCCCCCTCGCCCCGGCGACCCGACCGTGATCAGGCTCCCGTCGCCCCCGACCGGATGGCGGCGGCTGCTCGGCATCGGTCGCCAGAGCGGGGCGTGGGACGCCATCGCGGCGGCGACGCGGGCCTCGGAGGCGCACGGCGCGAACCTGCTCCAGATGGAGGAGTCGCACGGGTGGGCGGCCCGCGTCAAGCCGCTCCTCTCCGTCCCCATGGTGGTCAGGCTGCACGGCCCCTGGTTCATCAACGGCGCGGCCAACGGCCGGTCCGGGGACGACGAGTCGCGCGCCCGGATCGCCGAGGAGCTGAAGGGGATCCTGGCCGCCGACGCGATCACGGCGCCGTCGCGGAACGTGCTGGAGCTGACGCGGGAGTATTACGGCGTCCCGCTGGAGAACGGCCTGGTCATCCCCAGCCCCGTGCCGGAGATCCCGGCGGAGCGGCGATGGCGGCTCGACGGGGCCGACCGGCGGACGATCGCCTTCATCGGTCGGTTCGACCGCCACAAGGGGGGCGACGTCATGATCGACGCCTTCGCCCGAGTCGCCGAGCGGCGCCCGGACGCCCGGCTCATCTTCGCCGGCCTGGATTCCGGCCTCGTCGACGACGACGGGCGGAGCTGGAACCTGCCCGACTACATCGCGGCGAAGGCCCCCGCGGCGGCCGACAGGATCGAGGTGCTGGGGAGGGTGCCGGCCGACAAGGTCGCCGGGCTCCGGCTCCGGGCGCTGGCGACCGTCATCCCCTCGCGCTACGAGAACCTGCCGAACACCGTGCTGGAAGGCTCAGCCTTCGGCGCGCCGATGGTCGCGTCCGACGCCGGCGGGATCCCGGAGATCGTCCAGGACGGGGAGTCGGCGCTGCTCGTCCCGCCGGGCGACCCGGACGCCCTCGCCTGCGCGCTCGATCGCCTGCTGGACGACCCGTCCCTCGCCGCGAGGCTGGGCGCCGCCGCCGCCGATCGCGCCTGGCGCGAGTTCCGGCCCGACGCCATCATCACCCGAACCCTGGAATTCTACGCCGACGTCATCGCCCGCCACGCCGCGTCCCGGCGCTGAGCCGACCGAGCGAGCGGGCGAGGATCGGCGGCCCGCCCCCCGCGAGGGGGACGGGCCCCCCGGCTCAGCCCTTGAGGGCGGAGATGGCGCCCTCGGTCCGCTTCAGGATGTCGTCGACCTGCTCGGTCGACTCAAAGCCGATGATGAAGGCGTCGACGGTCCCCAGGCCGAGGACGTACTGGAGCGAGGCGTCGATCCGGACGGGATCCTTGATGCGGCCCTCGCCCAGGATCTTCATGCCGATGACCCCCTTGCCGGCGGTGTGCATCTCCTCCAGCACGGAGGCGACCTCGTCGGGCTTCTTGTCGTCCATGACCAGCCCCTCGGGGTTGATCCGGGCGAGGTCGATCTCGACGAACGGCAGCTTGGCGGAGGTCCGCAGCGGGTCCATGCCGTGGCAGCTCGTGCCGTGGGCGCGGATCAGGCCCTCCTCCTTCGACTTCATCAGCTCTTCCATCGCGCCGGTGTGGTCGGCGTCCCAGCCCGACTTGGTCATGCAGTGCAGCAGCAGGATGTCGATGTAGTCCACGCCCAGCTCCAGCCGGTAGCGCTGGAGGTGGTCGCGCGTGGTGACGGCGTCGGTGGCGTGGGTCTTGGTCTGGATGACGTACTTCTCGCGGGGGACGCCCTTGAGCGCCTCGCGCAGGTAGACGTGCGAGCCGTACTGGTCGGCGACGTCGAACAGCGTGACGCCGTGGTCCAGGCAGTGGTGGACGAGCCTGGTGAAGCCCTTGACCCCCAGCTTGGTCTGGTTGCTGGACTGGCCGCCGCCGATCATCCCGGTCCCCAGGCCGATCAGCGAGGTCTCGATCCCGGTCTTGCCCAGGACGACGCGGGCCTGGGGCGAGGCGGGCAGGGCGTTCCTGGCGAACGCGGCGCCGGAGGTCCCGGCGGTCGCGGCGACGGCGGCGGCGGTCGCGGACGTCGCGAGGAAGTCGCGGCGGTTGAGGGCGGGCTTCATCGTGCGTTCTCCCGTTCGTTTCTGGCCTGTCGATCCGGGCGAGGCGGCGGAATCCGGCCGCCGGGGGTAGACCCCCGATTCTATCCCCGGCCGTCCGATGCTACCATGGAGAAGTCCGGCGCCCGCGAGGGGCGGCGAAAGCGGCGGGGGAGGTCGGCGTGTTCACCGGGCTGGTCGAGGCGATGGGTCGGGTCGAGTCCGTGGCCGAGGAGGCCGGCGGCAAGCGTTTCGCCGTGCGCTGGGACGGGCTCGACGCCCCCCTGGCGATCGGCGAGAGCGTGGCCGTCAACGGCTGCTGCCTCTCCGTGGTCGCCACCGAGCCGGGGCGGTTCGAGGTCCAGGCCGGGCCCGAGACCCTGCTCCGCACCAACCTCGGCGACCGCCGGCCGGGCGACCCGGTCAACCTGGAGCGCTCCGTCCGCGTGGGGGACCGCCTCGGCGGCCACATCGTCCAGGGGCACGTCGACGCCACGGCCACCCTCCGCGAGCGCCGGCCCGAGGGGGATTACGAGTTCCTCGCCTTCGACGTCGACCCCTTCTGGACCGCCCTGATGGTCGAGAAGGGCTCGATCGCGGTGGACGGCGTCAGCCTGACCCTGGTGGACGTCGGGCCGGCGGGCTTCTCCATCATGCTGATCCCCCACACGCTGGCCGTCACCACCCTGGGGACGCTCAAGCCCGGCGACCGCGTGAACATCGAGGCCGATATCCTGGCCAAGCACGTCCAGAAGCTCCTGAGCCAGGCCCGCTGAACTCACATAACGCCCTTCCCCCCTGGTGGGGGAAGGTGGCCCGAAGGGCCGGATGAGGGGGGGACGAGCGAGGCGGCCGTCGGAGGACGCGGGGGGCTCCCCGCCGCCGACGGCTCCCTCCAAGGTCGCGAATCCCGAAGCCCCGCGCTTTCTCTCCTCATCTAGCCCGCGTCAACGACCGCGGAAATCCGGGACGGCCGAAGCTCATGGAACGCCAGACCCAGTCCTATCTCCGCAAGCTGTTCGGCCGCCGGGGGATCTCGCCGCGGCATCGGCTGGGGCAGAACTTCCTCGTCGACCTGAACATCCACGATTTGATCGTGGAGCAGGCGGCCGTCGCCCCCGGCGACATGGTGCTCGAGGTCGGCCCCGGCGCGGGGGCGCTCACGTCGCTGATGGCCGGGCTCGGCGCCCGCGTGCTGGCCGTCGAGATCGACCCCGGCATGGCCGCCCTGGCGACCGAGGCCATCGGCGCGTACCCCAACGCGCGCGTCCTGAACGTGGACGCCCTGGCCTCCAAGCACGCCGTCCAGCCCGAGGTCCTGGAGATGCTGGCCCGCGGGCGCGAGGGCCGGCCGTACAAGCTGGTGGCGAACCTGCCGTACAACATCGCCACCCCGCTCATCATGAACCTGATGGTCGACGACGCCCACCGCCCCGCGCTGGCCGTCGTCACGATCCAGAAGGAGCTGGGCGAGCGCATGATGGCGAAGCCCGGCGACGCGGAGAACAGCGCCCTCTCGGTGATCCTCCAGGCGCTGGCCGACGTCGAGATCGCCCGCGTGCTGCCGCCGTCGGTCTTCTGGCCCCGCCCGAAGGTCGATTCCGCCGTCGTCGTCATCCGCCCCGACCCGGCCAGGCGCGAGGCCGTCGGCGACCTGGCGTGGTTCCACCGCGTCGTCCGCGAGGTCTTCCTCTATCGCCGCAAGGCCCTGCGCGTCGTCCTCGCGAAGCTCGCCCCCGAGGGCGTCGGCAAGCCCCAGGTCGACGCCCTCCTCGAATCCCTCTCCATCCCCGGCTCCATCCGCGCCGAGGCCCTGAGCGTCCCCCAGTGGATCGCCCTGGCCGCCGCCCTCCAGCAGAGCTGGGGCGACGTCAAGCCGACCGAGGAGGAGGCCGAGCCCGAGGCCGACGAGGGATGACCGCCGGGGATGGCGGGCCGGTGGTGATCGCGGGGGGGAGCGGCTTCCTGGGCGTCTCGCTGGCGACCCACCTCGCCGGACTCGGCCGGCCGGTCGTCATCCTCTCCCGCAACCCCCCGAGGGCCGCCGGCCCGTGGCGTCACGTCCCCTGGGACGCCCGAACGCTCGGCGACTGGCGGCGCGAGCTGGACGGGGCGGCGGGGCTGGTCAACCTCGTCGGCCGGACCGTCGATTGCATCAAGACGCCCGACCACCGCGACGAGATCCTCCGCTCGCGCGTCGAGGCGACTCGCGTGCTGGGCGAGGCCGTCCGGGCCGTCGCCGCGCCGCCGCCAACCTGGGTCCAGATGAGCACGGCGCACATCTACGGCGACCCTCCGCGCGTCGTCTGCGACGAGGATTCCCCGTTCGGTTGCGGCTTCGCCCCGATGGTCGGCCGGGCGTGGGAGGAGGAGTTCGCCGCCGGCGCGCTCCCCACGCAGCGCGGGGTCGTCTTGCGGACGAGCTTCGTCGTCGGCCGCGACCGAGGCGCGGGGGGCGGGGCGCTGTCGCGGCTGCGGACGCTCGTCCGTCTGGGCCTGGGCGGGACGGTCGGCCCGGGGACTCAAGGCATGAGCTGGATCCACGAGGCCGACATGAATCGGCTGTTCGAAAGGGCGCTCAACGATCCGGTGATGCGGGGGGCCTACATCGCCTCGGCCCCGAGCCCCGTCTCCCAGCGCGACTTCATGCGGGCGCTCCGCCGCGCCATCGGCATGCCCATCGGCCTGCCGGCCCCCGCCTGGCTGGTCCGCCTGGGAGCCCCGCTGGTCATGCGGACCGACCCGGAGCTGGCGCTTTATGGCCGGTACGTCGTATCCAGGCGGCTCCCCGCCGAGGGCTTCGCCTTCCGCTTCCCGGAGATCGACGGGGCGCTGAGGGATCTGCTCGCCTGACGCGACCTCAGGCCCCCGGCCCTTCCAGGCGCTTCGCCGCGTCGGGCTCGCCCCCGCGGTTCGCGCGCTTCCCGAGCGTGGCCTTCCAGTTTGCGGAGAGTTCGGCGACCGCGGCCAGGGCGGCGGCGGCTTCGAGGTCGGCCTTGTCCCGGTGCATGATCCGGTTGGCCCTGGCGATCGTCCATTCCGGGTTGGGGCGCTCGACCAACTCGACCGAATCGCCGGCCGCGACGAGGCCCGTCGTCAAGACGCGGAAGTACCATCCGGTGCGGCCGGTCTCCTGGGTGGTCAGCGCCAGCGACTTGAGCCGCCATCGCCGGGCGAGCTTCCAGCACGGCTGGCGCGGCTGCGAGACCTGGGCGACGGCCTCGCCGACGCGATAGACGTCGCCGATGCAGACGTCGGCCTCGTCCTGGCCGTCGATCGTGAAGTTCTCGCCGAACCCGCCGAAGCCCATTTCCGGCCGCCCCAGGTCCTCGCGCCAGGAAGGATAATGGGCCGCCGAGTAGCAGAGGACCGCCTTGTCGACCCCGCCGTGATGGACCCGATCGGCCTGGCCGTCGCCTTCCAGGTTGGTCGCCCCCAGCATGATCGGCCCCGCCACCGCCTCCTTGACGAAACCGCTATACCACGGCCGATCCATCGGATCCGCCGCCCCCTCCGTCCCCCGCTCCCGGGGCATCCCCACCTGGATCGACGCCAGTGTCGCCATCGGCCTCCCCTCGTTACGCGCGCTTCGACAGGCTGTCCCGGATGATTATAGGAACGGGCCGTGACAGGCCTCCCCGCTCCCCCCGCGGCGCGGTGGAAGACAACGCCAGGGGCACGCTCATTCCCCCTTCTCCCACGGGGGTGCCCTGTCGAAAACCCCGAGGGTGGGCGACGATGAGCATCCCTTCTCCCCTCGTGGGAGAAGGTGCCCCGGAGGGGCGGATGTGGGGGCGCGCGACCGGGAGGCGTCGGTGGGAAGTCCCTCGCGGGCCGGGCGACGAGGCGGCGGTCGCCCCCTCATCCGGCCTTCCGGCCACCTTCTCCCACGGGGGGAGAAGGGGGGATGGACGGCTCCTCGGCGTTGTTTTCGGGGAGCACCACGGAGGGAGAAGGGATGCTCGTCGTCGCTCATCCCAGGGTTTTCGACGAAGCGACACCAGGAGATGAGGGTAGCCCCACTTCCCGGGCGAAAATTGCGAAAGAGCGACGGGAACCTGAAATTTGCACCGCGAATCCGTGATCATGATCGTGGCGGTCTTTGACAATTTGGATGAACGGAACCGCGAAAGCCCGGTGGCAAGGCCCTGCCATGCCTCCCGGAGTCCTTCCGTCGTGGTAGCCGCGTCCCGCGCCTAGGCTGCCGGGGAGGCGTCCGGCCGAGGCGCCTAGGCCACGACGGGCTCCCGGAAAATCACTTCGAAATCGACGAACGAAGCCAATTTTCGGCGTCAAGATTCTGGCGTAAGGGTTGTTCGTGGATTGGGTTGCGTCGACGTGCCTCCGGGCCGCTCGCGCGCGAACGAAGCCAAACGGAGCCAACGGCCTGGCGGTATAATCGGGAGCGTGTTCGTGAGCCTGAGAGGGACCGGGAAGGGGGTGGCATTCGTGGACGGGTGGAAGGCGGAGTTGGAGGTGGCGGAGGCCGCGGCGAGGATCGGCGGCGGGGTGGCGGTCGGCTACTTCCAGGCGGGGCTGGCCGGGGACGTGAAGAACGCGGAGGGGGAGGGCTCCTTCAACATCGTGACGAAGGCCGACGTCGAGGCCGAGCGCGCGATCGTCGAGGTCATCAAGAAGGCGTTCCCCGGCCACGCCGTCTACGGCGAGGAAGGGCAGGGGGCCGCCGAGGGGGCCGACGCCGTCCTCTCCAGCGAGGACGTCTGGATCATCGACCCGGTCGACGGCACCAGCAACTACTTCCACGGCATCCCCCACTTCGGCATCTCCGTCGCCTACTACCACAAGGGGGAGGCGACCGTCGGCGTCGTCGGCAACCCGCTGCGCGACGAGTGGTACTCGGCGGTGAAGGGGGGCGGGGCGTATCACAAGGGGCGTCGCGCGAGGGTCGCGCCCACGGCGCGGCTGGACGAGGCGCTCGTCGGCTTCGGCTACTTCTACGACCGCGGCGCGATGATGTCGGCCACGCTCGACGCCTGCCGCGAGATCCTCCACCGCAAGAGCCACGGCCTGCGCCGCCTGGGCGCGGCGACGCTCGACCTGGCCTACGTCGGCGTCGGCTCGTTCGGCGCGTTCTTCGAATACGAGCTGGCCCCGTGGGACTTCGCCGCCGGCCGCCTGTTCGTCGAGGAGGCCGGCGGCCGCGTCACCACCTGCCACGGCGACCCCCTCCCCATGGCCAAGTCCAGCGTCCTCGCAACCAACGGCCTGCTCCACGACGAACTCGTCGCCATCATGGACGAGCATTTCCGGAAGGTTGATGAGTAGGAGGGGCGCGACCCTACCGGGCCGGTCCCTCGCGCGACGCGGGGCGGAATCACCCCTTCTCCCCTCGTGGGAGAAGGTGCCCCGGAGGGGCGGATGAGGGGGGCGCGACCGGTAGTCGTCGGATCAAGATCGCCCGCGGGCCGGCGGACGCGACGCTGGTCGCCCCCTCATCCGGCTTTCGGCCACCTTCTCCCACCAGGGGAGAAGGATGATTATTGTTGATTATTTTGTTATTTGTCCAATTTAAGGTCGATCGCCCGGATCGCCTCCAGCGCCCCCTTCGGGATCGAGATCGACCCGGCGGGGCCTTCCGGCTCGCGGGGGTTGACGCGGATCAGGGTCGCGGCGGGGCTGGTCGCCAGGCGCTCGCAGAAGTGGCGGACGGTCGGCACGGCGGTCCCCGCGCCGAACTCGACGACGGCGAGGCGGGCCCTGGACCGGAGGAGGCCGCCGAGCCACGCGCGATGGCGCTCGGCCTGGGCGTCGGTGACGGACGGGTCCCAGCCGCCGTCGCCGAACATGAGGATGTTCGGCCGGGCGAGCGAGCCGCAGCGCGGGCAGCTCGGCAAGACGCCGACGGCCCGCATCGTCTCCGGGTCGATCTCCACCGCCTGGCCCTCGGCGGGGAAGACGCCGACGCCGCATTTGGCGAGGCACTGCAAGGCGTCGATGGCCCCGTGGACCTCGTGGACGCGGTCGGCCGGGAACCCGGCGCGCTGGAACTGGCCGTCGACGTTCGACGTGTAGACGAACGCCCCTTCCTTCATGCGATCGGCCCAGCGTCGGAGGATCTGGAACCCCTCGTGCGGCGCGGTCGAGCGGTAGAGCCCCAGCCGGTGCCCGTAGAAGCCCCACGCCAGCCCGGGGTCGCGCCGGAACCAGGACGGCGAGGCCAGTTGCACGAAGTCGAGCCCGAGCCTGGCATACGGCGGGTAGGCGTTCCAGAAGCCCTCGCGGCCGCGGAAGTCGGGCAGGCCGCTGTCGACTCCCATGCCGGCGCCCGCCCCGATCAGCAGGGCGTCGGCCGTGGCGACGGCCTCGGCGGCGCGGGCGATCGCGTCGGGGGTCGGTGCTTCGGGGCTCATCGCGTGATCCTCGCGGTGGTGGGGATAATCGCCGCCGGGGGGACGTAGACGGCTTCCTCCGGCGCGGCCTTCGGTCTATCCTCGTGGGGTGCGAGTCCCCCCGAACGTCCCCGAGGAGCGGTCATTCATGCTTGCCACGCTGGTCCTGGTCGGCTCCCTGGCCGTCGCGACGACGGCCCAGGACGCGGCCCGTCCCGACGTCCTCGTCGCCGATTTCGAGGGGGACGATTACGGCGGCTGGAAGGCGACCGGCGACGCCTTCGGCGAAGCCCCGGCGCGGGGGACGCTCCCCGGCCAGATGCCCGTGGAAGGATACCTGGGCCGGGGCCTCGTGAACAGCTTCCGAGGCGGCGACGACTCCACCGGCGAGCTGACCAGCCCGCCGTTCAAGATCGAGCGATCGCACCTGAACTTCCTGATCGGAGGCGGCGGCTGGGCCGGCGAGACCTGCCTCGATCTCCTCGTCGACGGCCGGGTCGTCCTCACCGCCACCGGCCCCAACCGCGAGCCCGGCGGCTCCGAACGCCTGCGGTGGCTGAACTGGGACGTCTCCGACCTGCAGGGCAAGGAGGCGACCCTCCGCGTCGTCGACCGCCGCAAGGGGGGCTGGGGCCACGTCAACGTGGACCACATCGTCCAGACCGACGCCCCCAGGCTCGCCCGGGCCGCGTCCCGGTCGATCGTCCTGGAGAAGCGCTTCCTCCACATCCCGGTGAAGACCGGCGCGACCAAGCACCGGGCCCGGATCGTCGACGAGGACTGGGCGACCCTCCACGAGTTCGAGGACTGGGCGACCCTCCACGAGTTCGACGTCGAGCTGTCCGCCGAGCCCGACTTCCTCGCCTTCGTCGACCTCGACGCCCACCGCGGCAAGACCCTCGCGTTCGCGGTCGAGGAGCTGGATGACCTGAAGGCGCTGGAGAAGCTCGTTCAGTCCGACGACGTGCCCGACGCCGCTTCCTTATATAAGGAATCGCATCGGCCTCAGTTCCACTTCACCTCGCGCCGGGGCTGGCTCAACGACCCCAACGGACTCGTCTGGCGCGACGGCGAATACCACCTCTTCTACCAGCACAACCCGTACGGCTGGGGCTGGGGCAACATGCACTGGGGCCACGCCGTCAGCCCGGACCTCGTCCACTGGACCGAGCTTCCCATCGCCATTTATCCGCGCGAATATGGCGACTGGGCCTTCTCCGGCTCGGCGGTCGTCGACCACGGGAACACCAGCGGCTTCGGGAAGGACGGACAGGACCCGCTCGTCGCGGCCTACACCAGCACCGGGCGCGGCGAGTGCATCGTCTACAGCAACGACCGCGGCCGGACCTGGACCGAGTTCGACGGCAATCCCGTCGTCAAGCACGACGGCCGCGACCCCCGCCTGTTCTGGCACGCCCCCGGCAAGCACTGGGTCATGGCCGTCTACAGCGAAGGGAAGGACCGCCAGAGCATCGACTTTTACACCTCGCCGGACCTCAAGGCGTGGACCTTCGCCAGCCGGTCCGACGGATACTACGAGTGTCCCGACATCTACGAGCTGCCCGTCGACGGCGACCCGGACAACAAGCTCTGGGTGCTCTCCGCGGCCGACGGCCAGTACCGGATCGGGACGTTCGACGGCAAGGCGTTCACCCCGACCTCCGGCGCCGACAAGCTGACGACCTTCCACGGCAACTACTACGCCGCGCAGACGTACAGCGACGAGCCGAAAGGGCGTCGCGTGCAGGTCGGCTGGGGCAGGGGGGTCGAGTTCCCCGGCTCGGCCTTCAACCAGCAGATGGCGCTGCCCGTCGAGCTGACGCTGCGGACCACCGAGGACGGCCCCCGGCTGTTCGCCGAGCCGGTCGAGGAGCTGAAGTCGCTGCGGACGGGCTCGAGGGAGCTCGGCGGCGAGACGCTGGAGCCGGGCGCCGACAACCCGCTGGCCGGCGAGTCGGGCGACCTGTTCGAGATCGAGGCGGAGTTCCGGCCGGGCTCGGCGAAGTTCCTGGAGTTCAACCTGCGCGGGACGCCGCTGATCTACGACGTCGAGCGCCAGGACGTGGTCTGCAAGCAGGTCCGGACGTTCGTCCCCCAGGTGGACGGCGTGGTGCGCCTGCAAGTGTTCGTGGATCGGGGCTCGGTCGAGGTCTTCGCCAATCGGGGCCGGACGATGATCTCGGTCGCGGCGATCCCGGGCGACGAGGACCGATCGCTGGGGGTCGCGGCGGAGGGGGGGCCGGTCGAGTTGGAGAAGCTGACGGTCCACGCCCTGAAGTCGACCTGGACGTCGGAGCCGCGTTGAGGCCGGAGCCCCGCCGGCCCCTGGAAGGCGGGGACGGGTCGTGAGACAATCGTCGCCCGGGGCGAATCCATCGCCCCGACGACGCAGGAAGGAAGACGAGCATGCCCTCTCCGAGCAAGAACGTGGACCAGGCGTTCGCCCTGGCGAAGGACCGCTACGCCGAGATCGGCGTGGACGTCGAGAAGGCCCTGGACAGGCTTTCGAAGATCCCCATCTCGCTGCACTGCTGGCAGGGGGACGACGTCGGCGGCTTCGAGAACACCGGCGAGGCGCTGGGCTCCGGCCTGGCCGTCACCGGCAATTATCCCGGCAAGGCCCGCACCGCCGACGAGCTGCGCCAGGACCTGGACAAGGCCCTGTCGCTGATCCCCGGCACGCACCGGCTGAACCTGCACGCCAGCTACGCCGAGACCGGCGGCAAGAAGGTCGACCGCGACGCCCTGGAGCCCGCCCACTTCCGAAGCTGGATCGACTGGGCGAAGGGGAAGGGGATGGGGATGGACTTCAACCCCACCTACTTCTCCCACCCCAAGGCGGCCGACGGCTGGACCCTGGCCCACCCCGACAGGGGGATCCGCCAGTTCTGGATCGACCACGGGATCGCCTGCCGAAAGATCGGCGCGGCGATGGGCGAGGCGTTGGGGACTCCGTGCGTCACCAACGTCTGGATCCCCGACGGCATGAAGGACCAGACCGTCGACCGTCGCGGCCCCCGCGAGCGGCTGGCCGGGGCCCTCGACGAGGTCTTCAAGGCCGAGATCGACCCGAGGTTCAACCGCGACGCCGTCGAGGGGAAGCTGTTCGGGATCGGCTCGGAGACCTACGTCGTCGGCATGCACGAGTTCTACCTCGGCTACGCCATCTCCCGGAAGAAGATCTTCACGATCGACTCCGGCCACTACCACCCGACCGAGGTCGTCGCCGACAAGCTGTCGTCGGCGCTGACCTACGTCGACGAGGTCCTGATGCACGTCAGCCGCGGCGTCCGCTGGGACAGCGACCACGTCGTCCTGCTGACCGACGACATCGAGCTGATCGCCCAGGAGCTGGTCCGGGGCGACTACCTCGACCGCGTCCACATCGGCCTGGACTTCTTCGACGCCAGCATCAACCGCGTCGCCGCCTGGGTCATCGGCACCCGCTCGATGATCAAGGCCCTGCTCCTCGCCCTGCTGGAGCCGATCGACGCCCTGCGGAAGTACGAGGCCGAGGGCGACTACACCTCCCGCCTCGCCGTCCTGGAGGAGCTGAAGACCCTCCCCTTCGGCGCGGTGTGGGACCACTACGTCCAGTCCCGAGGCATCCCCGTCGGCCGGGGCTGGCTCGACGACGTCAAGCGCTACGAGGCCGACGTCCTGAGCGGGCGCGGCTGAGGCCGGCCGGCCTGGCGCGGCGCGAGCCGAACGCCATCGACGACTTCCCTTCTCCCCTCGTGGGAGAAGGTGCCCCGGAGGGGCGGATGAGGGGGCGCGCGACCGGCGGCCTGGCCCTTCCCCCTCATCCGGCCTTCGGCCACCTTCTCCAACCAGGGGAGAAGGGGGGAGGCTTCCGGGTTCGCCCCGCCGGCGAGGCGAACCGCCGTCGATCAACATCTTCAAACCACCCCCCATCCCGTAGACCCAAGGCCCACCCCGACCTCCCATGAACTCGAACCCCAACCCCTTCCTCGGCCTGATCTACCACTGGCTGGGCGGCCTGGCCTCCGGGAGCTTCTACGTCCCGTTCCGGTTCGTGCGCAACTGGTCCTGGGAGACCTACTGGCTGACCGGCGGCGTCTTCAGCTGGATCATCGCGCCGTGGCTGTTCGCGTCGCTCCAGACCAACGACCTGCTGGACGTGCTGAGCGAGACGCCGGCCCGGACGCTGGCGCTGACGTACCTCTTCGGCGTCCTCTGGGGCATGGGGGGGCTGACGTTCGGCCTGACGATGCGCTACCTGGGCATGTCGCTGGGCATGGCCGTCGCGCTCGGCTATACGGCGGCGTTCGGGACGATGGTCCCGCCGATCGTCAAGGGCGAGCTGATGACCAAGATCCTGCCCACGCTCTCGGGCCAGGTCGTCGTCTTCGGCGTGCTCGTCTGCCTCGCCGGCATCGCCGTCGCGGGCATGGCCGGGATGTCGAAGGAGCGCGAGATGTCCGAGGAGGCCAAGAGGGCCTCGATCCAGGAGTTCAACTTCAAGAAGGGCCTGGCCGTCGCCACCTTCTCGGGCGTGATGAGCGCCTGCTTCGCCTTCGGCCTCGACGCCAGCGGGCCGATCAAGGAACTCACGAGGAGGCACGGCACCGACGACCTCTGGAGCGGCCTGCCGTCGCTGGTTGTCATCCTGGCCGGCGGCTTCACCACCAACTTCCTGTGGTGCGCGTTCCTCCACTGGAAGAACGGCTCGGCCCACCAGTACCTCAGCCCCGTCGCCCGGCCCGAGGCCGGCACGACCGGCCGGGACGAGATCCTGGAGAACCCGACCGACGCCCCGGCCGAGGAGGCCGCCCTCCAGGCGCCGGGCCTCGCCCCGACGCCCGAGGCCGACGCCGACCGCCGCGTGCCGCTGCTGTCCAACTACTTCTTCAGCGCCCTGGCCGGCGTCACCTGGTACTTCCAGTTCTTCTTCTACACGATGGGCGAGACGAAGATGGGGGAGGACTACAAGTTCTCCAGCTGGACGCTCCACATGGCCAGCATCATGATCTTCAGCACCCTCTGGGGGATCGCCCTGAAGGAGTGGACCGGGACCAGCGCCCGGACCAAGCGGCTGGTGGCCCTGACGCTGGCCGTGCTCATCGGGTCGACCGTCATCATCGGCTGGGGCAATTCCTTGGCCCCCGCCGAGCAGGCCGAGGCGGCACCCCCGACCGCCGAGGCCCCCGCCGAGCCCGGCGCCTGACGCGCCCCGGCCCGCATCCCTCCCGGGAGACGATAGGAAAGGAATCGGACCATGTTGAAGCGTAGATTCGGACTGGCCCCGCTCGCCGCCGCCCTCGGCGTCGTCGCGGCGTCGTCCGCCATGGCGCAACCGGCGCCCGCCCCGGCCTTCGCGCCGGACTACCTCCGCGTGGAGGCCAAGGTGAATCCGCTGGGGGTCGAGGCGACCAACCCCCGGCTGAGCTGGATCGTCGCCTCGTCCCGCCGCGGCGAGGTCCAGTCGGCCTATCAGGTCGTCGTCTCCTCCGACGAGGCCAGGCTGGCCGCCGACGAGGGGGATCTGTGGGACTCGGGCAAGATCCGGAGCGACGAGACCACCGGCGTCCCCTACGCCGGCGCCCCGCTCAAGAGCGGCCAGAAGGCCTTCTGGAAGGTCCGCCTCTGGGACGGCGGCGACCAGCCGTCCGCCTGGAGCGCCCCGGCCTCCTGGACGGTGGGCCTGCTCGAGGCGTCGGACTGGAAGGCCCAGTGGATCGGCCATGACGCCGCCCGCGACGACCAGGCCGCGGCCGTCGACGCCGACTTCGGCGCCGGCAAGTGGATCTGGCACGCCGACGACAAGGGCCCCGACAAGCCCAAGGCCAACCGCCTGTTCGTCACGGAGTTCGACATCCCGGCCGACTCCCCCATCGCCGAGGCGACCCTCCTCACCGCCGCCGACGATTCGAACCGCTACACCATCAACGGGCAGCTGATCGCCGCCGGCACCAGCTTCAAGGTGCCGATGCAGGTCGACGCCCTCCGCGCCGTCAAGCCGGGCAAGAACACGATCCGCGCCGAGGTCGAGAACACCAGCGTCGGCCCCGCCGGCCTGATCGCCCGGCTGACCGTCAAGCTCCAGGACGGCCGCGTGGTCGAGAACGTCACCGACGCCTCCTGGAAGTCGATCGCCGGCCCCGGCGAGAACTGGCACAGCCGCGAGATCGCGCTGGAAGGCCTGCCGGCCGCCGAGGTCGTCGCGAACCACGGCGACGCCCCCTGGGGCAAGCTCACCGTCACCAACCTGGTCCTCCCCAAGCCGTCGCTGCTCCGCGCCGAGTTCCAGGTCGCCAAGCCCGTCAAGCGGGCCACCGTCTACACGACCGCCCTGGGCATCCACGACGTCCACCTCAACGGGACCCGGATCTCCGACGACCTCTTCAACCCCGGCTGGACCGACTACACCAAGCGCGTCCTCTACCGGACGTACGACGTCACCCCGCTGCTGCTCCAGGGCCCCAACGCCATCGGCGCCATCCTGGCCGACGGCTGGTACAGCGGCTACGTCGGCTTCGGCAAGATCCGCGACCACTACGGCAAGAAGACCCGCGTCAAGACGCAGCTCGTCGTCGAGTACGCCGACGGCTCGTCCGACGTGATCGCCACCGGCCCCGACTGGAAGGCCGCCACCGGCCCGTTCCTGGAGGCCGACTTCCTCATGGGCGAGACCTACGACGCCCGCCTGGAGAAGACTGGCTGGGACCGCGCGGGGTATGACGCCTCGGCGTGGGCGGCCGTCGACACGGGCGCCGAGATGGACCCGGCCGTCGAGGCGCACGTCGGCCCGCCGGTCGTGGTCTTCCAGGAACTCCCGGCCAGGACGATCACCGAGACCGCGCCGGGCGTGTACGTCGTCGACTACGGCCAGAACTTCGCCGGCGTCCCCCGCCTGCGGCTCCGCGGCGAGCCCGGCCAGGCGATCACGCTGCGGTTCGCCGAGCGGCTCAACCCCGACGGCTCCATCTACACGACGAACCTCCGCGAGGCCCGCTGCGTCGACACCTACATCTGCAAGGGGACCGGCGAGGAGGAAGTCTGGACCCCCCGGTTCACCTTCCACGGCTATCAGTACATGGAGGTCTCCGGCCTGAAGGCGCCGCCGGCCGCCGACACGATCGTCGGCCTGGCGATCGCCAGCGACACGCCCGTCGTCGGCCGGTTCGAATCGTCCGACGCGATGCTGAACCAGCTCCACAGCAACATCGTCTGGACCCAGCTCGCCAACTTCATCGACATCCCGACCGACTGCCCCCAGCGTGACGAGCGGCTCGGCTGGACGGGCGACGCGCAGGTCTACATCAAGACGGCCTCGCTCAACGCCGACGTCCAGGCGTTCTTCGACAAGTGGCTCGTCGACCTGACCGACGGCCAGCGCGCCGACGGCCAGTTCCCGATGGTCGCGCCGGTGAAGGTCGCCGGCGACGACGGCGGGCCCGCCTGGGCCGAGGCCGGCGTCGTCTGCCCCTGGACCGTCTACCAGGTCTACAA
Organism: Paludisphaera sp.; assembly: GCF_037189885.1. NCBI lineage: Bacteria > Pseudomonadati > Planctomycetota > Planctomycetia > Isosphaerales > Isosphaeraceae > Paludisphaera > Paludisphaera sp. The sequence continues at coordinate 1,035 of NZ_JBBCIR010000067.1, read as the reverse complement.
CGACAGGCCGCTGCTCGAGCGCCAGTACCCGTCGATGACCCGGTACGTCGACTTCCTGGTCAACCGGAGCACGCCAGACCTGCTGCCGCCGGAGAAGTACCACGCCTTCGGCGACTGGCTGAGCATCGGCGCCGACACGCCCAAGGACGTCATCTACACCGCCTACTTCGCCCTGGCCGCCCGGCTGACCTCCCAGGCCGCCGCCGTGCTGGGCAAGGATGACGACGCGAGGAAGTACGCCGACGTCTACGAGAAGGTGAAGGCGTCGTTCAACAAGGCCTACGTCGGCGAGGACGGGGTCATCACCGGGGACACCCAGGCGTGCTACGTCCTGGCCCTGTCGAACGACCTCGTCGACGGCGAGAAGGCCAGGCAGGCCGCCGACCTGCTGGTGAAGCGGATCGAGGACAAGGGCTGGCACCTCTCGACCGGCTTCATCGGCACCAAGGACCTGATGCTGGTCCTCTCGAAGATCGGCCGCCACGACGTCGCGTACCGGCTCCTGTTCAACGACACGTTCCCCTCGTGGGGCTTCTCCATCCGGCACGGCGCCACCAGCATCTGGGAGCGCTGGGACGGCTGGACCCCGGAGAAGGGGTTCCAGGATCCGGGCATGAACTCGTTCGCGCACTACTCCTTCGGCGCGGTCTACGGCTGGATGGTCGAGAACATCGGCGGCATCCACGCGGCGGACGTCGCCTACAAGAAGATCGTGATCGAGCCCCAGTTCACCGACCGGCTGACGTTCGCGACGACCTCGTACCGGAGCATCCGCGGCGAGATCGCCGTGACCTGGACGCGCGGCGCGAACAGCGTCATGGGCGTCGACGTCACGATCCCGGCCAACACGACCGCCAGGGTCGTGCTCCCCGTCGCCGACCCGGCCGCCGTCGCCGAGGGCAGCGTGCCGCTGGCCCAGGCCCAGGGCGTGACCAGGGCCGTCGCCGAGGGGGGCAAGACCGTCGCCGAGATCGGCTCCGGCCGCTACGTCTTCTCCTTCGCCGCCCCCTGACCCCGCGAGTCGGGGGGGGGGCG